>CAMCYT010000078.1 GCA_945885485.1 Prosthecobacter debontii | reverse complement strand
TCCAATCCTGCACAAAGCATGGAAGGCGAAGAAAAACCTGCTTTTCGAAGGAGCACAGGGCACCTTGCTCGACATCGATTTCGGAACCTATCCCTTCGTCACCTCATCTAACACCACCGCCGGCGGATCCACCACCGGCACCGGCTTACCGCCGACCGCGATCGAAGCAGTCATCGGTGTTTGCAAAGCCTACACCACCCGCGTCGGCTCCGGTCCTTTCCCAACTTGCGATGAAGGACTTTCCAAATACCTCCACGATCTCGGCCGTGAGTTCGGTGCCACCACCGGACGCCCCCGCGGCTGCGGCTGGCTCGATACCGTCCTGCTCCGCTTCGCTTGCATGGTCAACGGCGTCACCGGACTCGCCGTCACCAACGTCGATGGACTCGACGAATACGAGCATCTGAAAATCTGCGTCGCCTACGACATCGACGGACATCGCCACGATCTCCCACCAGCGGATCGCTCGTTCTGGGATCGCGCGAAACCTATTTACGAAACTCTCCCCGGCTGGAAACAAGACACCACCAAGTGCACCAGCTACGATCAACTTCCGCCAAACGCCCAAGCTTACCTCACCCGCCTCTCCGAACTCTGCGATGCACCCATCGCATTCGTCGGCGTCGGACCTGATCGCAAGCAGACTTTGAAAGCATAAATCCTCATTTTTCATCATTTTTGCTCTTGAAATGATGAAATTTGATGCTAATTTTCTTCCATGAGAATCACGGTAGACATCGATGAAGCCATGTTGGCGGATCTCATGGAGATCACCGGAGACAAAAACAAGAGTCCAGCGGTCGCACGAGCCGTGACAGAATTTGTCCGCCGCACCCGTGCAAGGGAATTCGGTCGTTTGATCCGTGAAAGCGCATTCGACTATCCCGATCCCATCAATGAGGACGGAGAAGACCCCGGCAATCCAATCCCTCCTTACACCCCTGACTGAAATGGTTCTGGTCGATTCTTCTGTGTGGATTGAGGGCTTCCGAAAGAAAGGACGCATCGAAGTCAAACGTGGCCTCGATGGTCTTCTTGAGGCTTTCGAAGCTCAGTGGTGTTCTCCCGTGCGCCTAGAAGTTCTCGGTGGCTCTAAAATAAACGAGCGCAAACACCTTTCTTATTATTTTTCCCTAATTCCCTACCGCCAATGTCGGGAATCTGACTGGGAAAACGCGCGCTCTCTTGCCTGGCGTTTGCGTGAACACGGACATTCTCTTCCATGGATGGATATCCTTATCGCCGCCATCGCCATCCAAGACGATGTCCGTCTCTACACCGTCGATAAACACTTCGAAATCATCGCCCAACACTCCTCGCTCTTCCTCTACAAGCCTGGCTACGGTGGAATGTTCAAACCAGAAAACGAACAATGACTTCATCTAACCATCATCACGTTTCCCACATCGCCATCATCATGGACGGCAACGGCCGCTGGGCGAAAGAACGCGGCCTTCCTCGCGCCGAAGGCCATCGCGCCGGAGCCGAATCCATCCGCGAAGTCACCGAGGCCTGCATCGAGCTCGGCGTCAAATATCTCACGCTCTACGCGTTTTCCTCGGAAAATTGGAACCGACCCAAAGCCGAAGTCGATGCCCTGATGAAATTGTTGGATCGATTTCTCGACGATAAAGCCGCTGAGCTCGATAAACAAAAGATTCGCCTCCAAGCCATCGGCGATCTGGATAGGCTTCCCGCCGCTACCCGCAAACGCCTAGATCGCATCCAAGAGCGAACCAAAAACCATCAAACCATGACCTTGGTGCTCGCGCTCTCTTACGGTGCCCGCGAAGAAATCACCGCCGCCGTCCGTGCCATCGCCAAGGCCGCCGTCGCAGGTGAAATTTCCCCAGACCAGATCGATGGCGAACTCATCGCCCAACATCTTTACACCAAAGACATCCCCGACCCCGACCTCCTCATCCGCACCTCCGGCGAAATGCGCGTTTCCAATTTCCTCCTCTGGCAGATCTCCTACTCCGAAATCGTCATCGTCAAAAAAATGTGGCCGGACTTCCGCCAAGCCGACCTCTTCGCCGCCGTCGAAGAATACAATAAGCGCCACCGAAGATTCGGAGCGCTGTGAAACTTAGCTGCGATCTTCTGCTTGCCCCGACAAAGTCGGGGGTCGCCGTCTTTATCTCATCTCCCGCACCCGTTTCCGCGAACTCATCCGCCCTCCGAGGTCGTCATCACTGTGACCGATCCATTACAAGTCACAGGAGAACTCCGCCATATCGTCGCTGTCGTGGCTGGGAATTAAGTAAGACTCTACATAGCCCCAAGCCTTTATCTCTGGGGCTCTCCAGATTTTTTTTCGTCAGACCCATCGAAGTTCTTGCCAACCCCCTCCCGAACCGATAATCCCGTCTCCACCCCTAATCAAAACACTATGAGTAACACAGAAGCAATAGCACCAAACGCCAAGCGGCTCCTATGGGCCGGATTCATCGCAATCCTCGCAGCCGGAGTCGGTTTCGCCATCCGTAACGGGATTGGCGCTGCATGGGCCAAAGAGTTTGGCTTTTCAAACCTTCAGAACGGCCTAATTGGAGGTGCAGGATTCTCCGGATTCTGCTTCGGCATCATCATTGGCGGTATCATCGTTGATAAAATCGGTTACGGAAAACTGATTGTCGCCGCATTCCTCATGCACGTTGCCTCGGCAGTTGTAACCCTATTGCCAAGCGCAGAAATGGGTCAACAAACCGGCTTCCTACTGCTTTTCTCCGGAACGTTTATTTTTGCATTGGCGAACGGAACTCTGGAAGCCGTCGCAAACCCTCTCGTCGCGACCCTATTCCCACAAAACCGCACACATTACCTCAATATTCTACACGCCTCGTGGCCTCTGGGAATGATCCTTGGCGCACTGATCACCTTGGCAGTTGGAAATTCATGGAGTTGGAAAGCCCAACTCGGCCTCTACCTCATCCCAACAGTAATTTACGGGGTGATGTTCTTCCGCCAGAGCTTCCCAAAATCAGAAGCCTCCGCAAAAGGTCTCAAACTTGGGGAGATGATGAAAGACATTGGTATCTTGGGATCTTCAATCGCTGGTGTTCTCCTCTATCTGTTCACTCGTGATGCTCTCGGTGGAAATATTCTCTTCGGACTTACTAGTTCCAAATTCTTTGTCAGTGATTCATGGAACTATATCTCCATGGCTGTCGGCGCAGGATTTGTGCTCTGGGTAGCTGTGATCACCCGCTTCGCAATGGGTCACATCATTCTCTTCCTTCTTTTCCTCGCTCACACGATCATTGGTTCTCTTGAGCTCGGCACCGACTCATGGATCGAAAACATCAACGGCACCATCTTCACTCCTGAGGTAGGCAAAATGCTCTTCATCTTCGCCAGTGCAATGATGTTCGGTTTGCGTTTCTGCTCACATTGGATAGAGAGCAAATTAAAACTCTCTCCTATTGGCATTCTCTTCGTTTGCTCCTTGTTCGCGATTGCGGGTCTATTCCTCGCAGCAGGAGCATCCGGTTTATCTACTGCAATTGGTGCAATGTTCCTTTACAGCATTGGCAAAACCTTCTTCTGGCCAACCATGCTGGCAGTTGTCGGTGACCGCTTCCCAAGAACTGGTGCAGTTGCGATGAGCATCATGGGCGGAATCGCTATGCTCTCCGTTGGTCAGCTTGGTGGTCCTGGTCTCGGCTATGGAAAAGATCGCTTTACTGCTGAAGCATTGGTCGAAAGCGGCAAAACCGAAGTGCTTGAAGCAAACAAGGCTGAAAAACCAAGTAAATGGGTTGGCTTTAAAGAAGTCACAGCATTGGACGGTAAAAAACTTGGCGAAGCCAAAGAAACAGCCAAAGACAAACGTACCGAAGATCAACAAGCAATGGTCGATGCTGAAATCGCTGGCAGCCGTAAGACACTGAAGCACGATGCGATTCTTCCTTGCGGTATGGCTCTTATCTACATTCTTCTGCTTCTCTACTTTAAATCGATCGGTGGTTACAAACCGCTGACGGTTGAAGAACAAGACGCTAAGAAAGCTTAATTAATCATCTAAATCTCAAAACGGCGCACCCCACAAAGGTGCGCCGTTTTTCTTTTCTCTTGCCCCAGCTTGCCATCACAGGCTCAACTAGTCGTAGATGAGAAACCTCTTCAGAAATATCCAGAATTTGCATGGCCGTATCCTTCGGCCAGCCTTGCTCGGTTTTTTCCTCATGCTGTTTTTAGCTGCTTTCGCTCCAACCACCGCGCTTGCAGCACCTAAAGTCAATATCGCCGATGGCTTTGACTTCCCTGTCGGCAAGCCCGATGCAAAAAACTATTACAAATCCCGCGGCCTACGCCTTAGATCGCCTTCACACTTTGGCGAGGACTGGAACGGCCGGGCTGGTGGTAATTCTGATCTAGGCGATCCCGTCTATTCCTGTGCCGACGGAATCGTCACCTTCGCTCATAATGTCAAAACGGGCTGGGGAAATGTTGTGCTCATCCGCCACGCTTATCGAGATCCATCAAGCGGCTCTGTTAAATTCATCGATTCACTCTACGGTCACCTCGATAAGATGAGCGCGAAAGTAGGTCAATCCGTCAAACGTGGACAACAGATCGGCACTATAGGCACCAACTTCGGCATGTATCCAGCGCACCTTCATTTTGAAATGCGCCACAACATTAACATCGGCATGGACCGAAACGGCGTGCCTTCTACCATGGATCACTGGGCAGACCCAAGTCAGTTTATCACCAAATACCGCCGCCTCAACCGCGAGTGGCGCCCCGTCGCAGTCCCCACCGGCACCTACAAGGCATTCGCCGGCTTCAAAGGCCTCTAATATTTTTCACCGGGACCGCACGTCTCCAGCCTGCCCCGATAATGTCGGGGACGCGCTCATTAAATAAATCAGCCATTGCAGAGTCAACGAACCCATCCTTCTCATTAAAAAATCCCCCTTTCGTGTTCTTCGTGCTTTTCGTGGTTAAACCTAGAATCCGCAGTTGGCACTGCGGTATATAGTAAATTAAAGATTTTTACAGAAGGTAACGAAGAGAACGAAGGATGTTCCAACCATTCATTCTCAAATCTCCTGCCAAAGAATCATAAAATCTAAGCCAAGCCGCACGCGAAGCCCCTTCGTTGACTTCGTTACCTTCTGTGAAAAATCTGAATCCATGCATCCTCTTTGAAATCGAGTTCTCTTTCACCCAACAGGTGAACTGATGATTCGCAGGTATTCGTCTTCAAGCATCGCTGGATTAGGTATGATCGCTCCCCATCCTCAACCTCAACTACCGATTAGATGTTAAATTCTTCTCCCCTCCCACGGTTTTAAACGCTACACTCCCTCCATGCGCATCGCAGTCTACGCCGGTTCCTTCGATCCTCCAACCAATGGCCACCTCTGGATGATCCAGAAAGGACTGGAAATGTTTGATCGCCTGATTGTCGCCATCGGCAGCAATTCCGCAAAATCCTACTCCTACACCGTCGAGGAACGACTCGAAATGCTACGCGCTTCCGTCCCCAGCAGCGACCGCCTTGAAATCGACTACTTCGACAACCGTTACCTCGTCGATTACGCGAAAAAGAAAAACGCCACCTACATCCTGCGCGGGATTCGTTCCCCGAACGACTACGAATACGAACGCGTCATGCGCCACATCAATGCAGACATGGCTCCGGAAATCACCACCGCTTTCCTCATGCCACCACGCGACGTCGCCGAACTCTCCTCCAGCATGATCAAATCCCTAACCGGCCCAGATGGCTGGGAAGAAACCGTCAAACGCTACGTCCCCCCAGAAGTCTTCAAAGTGCTGAAACAGGGAAGAGGCTGAGAGCTGAGAGCTGAGAGCGAGGCAGCCGCGTATTTGGTAGGGTGCCATCGCCGAGGGCACCGCGCGAAGCGAAGTGAAAAAATACGCATCTGAAAAATCCATGACTATCTGTTTCACGCGGCGCCCTCGGCGATGGCGCCCTACCGAAACTACTCATGATCCGTCAGATACCGCTCCGCTTCTAGCGCAGCAGCACATCCTTGACCCGCAGCCGTAATCGCTTGGCGGTAATAATGATCCGCTACATCGCCTGCGGCGAAAAGCCCCGGCGTCTTAGTCGCGGTCCGGCCTGGCACCTGAAGAATGTAACCGTTCTCATCGAGATCCACCAAGCCGCTCACGAAACTGCTGTTAGGCACGTGACCGATCGCTACGAAAACACAATCCACTTCCAGTTCACTCTCCGAACCATCAACCAAATTTTTCAATTTGATAGCGCGCATCTCACCTTTTTCATTTGTGAGATATTCACTTACACCGCTGTTCCATACCGGCTCGATTTTCGGATTTGCCAACGCACGATCCGCCATGATTTTAGAAGCACGTAATTCTTCACGACGGTGAATGAGATACACCTTGCTCGCGAAACGGGTGAGGAAACCCGCTTCTTCGCAGGCACTGTCGCCACCGCCGATAACCGCCACTGGCACATCGCGATAAAACGCACCATCACAGGTCGCGCATGAAGTCAGGCCACGGCCGATGAGATCTTTTTCATTCGGTAAACCGAGATGTCTTGGAGCAGCACCGGTCGCGATGATCACCGTTTTCGCTAGCAGAGTCTCGCCGCTCAAATTCACGCTGAACGTGCCATCCGTATTTTTTGAAATCGACTCTACCGTCGCATACTGAATTCGCGTGCCGAATTTCTCAGCCTGCTTCTGCATGCTCATCATCATCTCCGGCCCCATGATCCCCTCGGGAAATCCGGGGAAGTTTTCCACCTCAGTCGTGGTCGTCAGCTGACCTCCGGGCTGTGTGCCAGAAATCATCAACGGGGTCAGATTTGCGCGGGCGGTGTAGATGGCTGCTGTGTATCCGGCACAGCCGGTTCCGATGATGATGACGTTTTCCATATAGATGAGTGGTTGAGAGTGTGACTGCTGCGGATTATTCCGACCCCACACCGCAAGAGTCAACCGCAGTCATCAAACAATTTTCAAATAAATGACAAGATTCCGAAAGAACCGGACTCATGTGACGTAAATGTCAGCCGAAACTGCTCAAGCAAGCTTAAGTAATTTCGATAAAACCCATCAAGCCTTAACCCCCCATTGCAAGATGAACATGATCCTAGACAAACCCAGCCTTCCGAAATTCGAGTCGCACACACCCGCAGCAAATCCTGTTAGAAACTGGGACACGCTCGCCGTCGCTCGTTTGATACGGGAAAACTCCACCGCAGAGATCTCTCCTGCCTTCCTCTACCTCGGCCACATCGAGACCCATCTCCTCCGCGATCACCTCGCACAAGCCTTCGGCGCAGCCTCCGTCGTCACCCTGAACGAAACCTATTACATGGGTCTCAAAGTCGTCAGCGTAGATGCCGATAGCTACCTCCAAACCGGCGGCAGAAAAATTATCCGCAGCTCATATTTACCAAGTTTGTTGAACGCTTCGTGATTACCAAGGAGCGGCAGCCCCGATGAGTCGGGGCTGCCGATATTTTGCAGCTGGAACATTCTGTTCCAGTCCGTCGCGGGGACATCCTATTCCCACTCTTCGTCGGCAACACATTTGAAATCACCCCCCATGCTTTATTTTCGGCAACCATATGATCCGAGACAGGGAAAAGCCGATTCTAAAAATTGACACAGTCAATGTAACTCATTAATGTGTCACATATGAAGCACGCAACCATTCGCGAAATCAAACACGAGACCAGCCGTGTCATGAGCATGGTAGAGTCTGGACAATCCGTAGAGATTCGCCGCAGGAGTAAACCGATCGCGATTCTCTCTCCAGTTGTGAGTCAACAAGCTCCTGCGATGCCAGATTTCATAGCAAGACTTCGTGACATCTATGGCGATCAAGTCTTAGAAACAACCCACACCGATCTGATCAGCGAAGCAAGAGGTGAGCGATGATAACCTACGCTGATACAGGTTTTTTGTGTTCGCTTTACTCACATGATGCGCTGAGTCAAAAAGCATCAGCGGCAATGACGCGCATCGAAGGACAACCCGCCTTCCTATGGATTCACCAACTTGAATTCCGAAATGCGCTACGGCTTCGAGTTTTCCGAAAAGAAATCACTCCGGCACAACGCGATGCGTCACTCAATCTCCTGTTAGCAGATCTAGCCGCTGGCGTGCTGGTTCACGCAGACGTTCCGCATAACTCGCTCATGGTCGAGGCCGAGCGGCTCAGCGCATCACATTCAGACCGACTCGGAACTCGTAGCCTAGATATCCTGCACGTTGCCGCTGCTCTAGTTCTTGGCGTTAAGGAATTCCATACCTTTGACAAACGCCAGGCAAAACTCGCCAAAGCAGCGGGACTGAAAGTGAAAGGTCTCTAATCTCCAAAATGACAGGAACATGTTGTTCCTGTCCGTCTCGCAGCCACTATGATCACTCGGCACTTCTTTCACCCCACATCAATCACCACTAACGTCGTATCATCAACTCCGGAGTTTTCGATGGCGCGTTTTAGCAAAACCTCTGAAGTTTCCTCTGGAGTTTTACTTTCATGCAAAGCTTCAGCGATATGACGTTCCCAGACTCCATCGATCAAGCCATCAGAGCAAACAAGAAACCGATCTCCCTTGGAGTAAGGAATCGCTGCAAAATAAGGACACAGCGACGGATGTCCACCTCCCACAACTTCATAGAGTGCTGCGCGACGCGGATGTTGGCGGTATTCAAATTCAGAAATCTCACCGCGTTTCCAAGACGACCACGCAGCGGTATGATCTCGAGTCAACTGCTCAGTCTTACTGTCGCGACATAAATAAATCCGCGAATCGCCCACGTTCGCTAAATACATATTATCCGGAGTGAACCACGCGAGCGCAAGGGTCGCCGCCATACCTTTGACATTCTCTGCTTGCGATCCGGCTTGATTGATATGTTTGTGAACTTCTTTCAGCGCCAACCCTAAATGCGCAATCGAATCTGGAAAAAATCCAGACGCTGCCGCTTTAAATGTTTCCGGAATCATCAACGCCATCTGCTCGATGATCAGCGACGACGCCAGATCACCCGCGTTTCCTCCGCCCATGCCGTCCGATATAGCAAACACCATGTCCTGATTCGTAACCGAACTCTCACCCGTCGCATCTAACACTTTCGATCCATTGAAATTCGAGGAAAAGACGATCCATGAATCGTCATTGCGTTCTTTACGCGTGCCACTGACGGTTGCGCCCGCCCAGCGAATGATGGGTTGTTGAGACACTGCCTAAGAGGGTTCTTTTGGATGTAGTTCTGGTAAAATTTCCGCAAGCTCGAAGTCGATGATGCAGAACCGCCCGAGCTTATCTGAGTAAGTGATGTTTCTCGGCTCCGCATCCAAATGCCGCACGCCGTAATCTTTCTCTAACGCAGCATACAATGAATCCGCCTTTTCCTTAGAAATCTGCGGAGCGGGGCGGCCACAGTTGGTCGATACAAAATAAAACTCATCAGGATGCTCTTCCAAAACTCTCGGCACATACGGACAACCTCGTTCCTCGAGAACTTTCAAAACTTTCACTTCCGTCGCGTAACGATTCTCCACATCGCTGCCTCGCATCCGCTTGTGCACGTTTCCATAGAAATCAATCCGCACAATGGATCTCAATCCGTCTTTGATGGGTTCAATCGACATCGCCGCCACATTACACCGATTCCCCCACTTGAAAACCTTTTAGAAAAATTCTCGGGGAAATGTAAATTTAACTGCGAATGAACGCGAATGGACGCGAATGGACGCGAATGAAGAGGGTTAAGCATTGAAAAAATGTAGAAGAGAAAAAATTCCCACATCTCTTCCCTTTTCGTGGATAAACTTCATCTTCATCTTTATTAGCGTCCATTCGCGTTCATTCGCGGTAAAAATTACCCATCAACTCTTCCTTGAGCTTTCCGACAGGAAATTTGGACTAGCCTAAGTATTTCATCACTCTTCGATCTGCGTTCATCCTGTTCATCTGTGGTTAAATTCCCTCTTCATTAGCGTTCACTTGTTATCCTTAGCCTTAGCGAAACAGGATTCGCGGTAAAAAATCTCCCCTCTCGTTCTTTCTTGAACTTTGAGCTTTGAAAATTGAGATTTACGCCAGTGAGAATCATCGCAGGAAAAGCTGGCCGCATCGCCATCAAAGTCCCATCGGCCGTCGCGCGCCCGACCACGGATTTTGTCCGGCAGGCAATTTTTTCCATTCTCGGCGAACATGTCTTTGATGCCCGCGTCCTGGATCTCTTCTGCGGTTCTGGTGCGCTCGGACTTGAAGCCCTCAGCCGTGGCGCGGCATCGTGCGTATTTGTCGACGAACACCGCCAAGCCATCGCCGTCACCGATGAAAACCTAAAAAAAGCCAAACTCGATGGCGGACGCACCGTGAAAGCAGATGTCTTTTCTTTCCTCCAACGCGATCCCGCCACCTACGATCTCATCCTCGCCGATCCA
>CAMCYT010000077.1 GCA_945885485.1 Prosthecobacter debontii | reverse complement strand
GGATTTAAGGTTTCATTTTAAATCCCAATCCAAAACAATCCGCCCAGTAATGAACCTTTCCTTTTCAAAAGTCGGACAACTTCTCGGTGGCGGTAGCGGCATTGGCGAGCTCATGGATGATCTCGGCAATGCGCTCGCACATGCCGGTCCTGACATGAAAATGCTTGGCGGCGGCCAGCCGGCCCAGATCCCGGAGATCAACCAAATCTGGCAAAAACGCCTCACAGAAATCTGTGCCGATGAGTCCGCATCCCAAAAAATGCTGACCACTTACGATCCACCGAAAGGCAATCCCGAGTTCATTTCTGAATTCGCCAAGCTACTCCGTGAAACCTTCGGGTGGGAGGTCGACCCTGAAAATGTTTGCCTGACTAGCGGCGGACAGACGGCATTTTTCTATCTGTTCAATCTCCTGGCCGGGGTCATGCCGGATGGCTCGAAACGCAAAATCCTCTTTCCTCTCGTCCCCGAATACATCGGCTACGCCGCGCAGGGTCTGGATGCGGAGATTTTCACATCGCTGAAACCCATCATCGAACACACCGGACCAAACGAGTTTAAATATCACATCGATTTCGATAAGCTTGAGGTCGGCCCCGACATCGCGGCGATCTGTGTGTCGCGTCCCACCAATCCGACAGGAAACGTGCTCAGCGATGCCGAAATCCAACGCCTTTCCGAAATCACAAAAGCCAAAGGTATTCCGTTGATCATCGATAACGCATACGGCGCGCCGTTCCCGAAAATCATTTTCAACGAGATCACACCGCATTGGGACAAGCATGTCATCCTCACCCTCAGCCTATCGAAACTCGGCTTGCCGGGCACACGCACGGGGATCGTCGTTGGCTCGCCGGAAATCATTTCTGCGATCTCATCGATGACTGCCATCGCTGGCCTCGCGAATCCAAGCATCGGTCAGCAAATCGCGCTTCCATTAATCAAGAGCGGCGAAATCCTCAGAATCAGCGAGGAGATCATTCGGCCTTTCTACAAAGAAAAATCCCTAGTCGCCCAAGCGGCTGTTAGAGAAATTTTCAGCGATCGCTTCCCATGGCACATGCACCGCAGCGAAGGCGCGTTGTTTCTGTGGCTGTGGTTTCCCGGAATCTCCATCTCATCCGCCGAACTCTATCAACGACTCAAAGCCCGCCAAATCCTCGTCATTCCCGGTCATCATTTCTTCTTCGGCTGCGACGATCCAAACTGGCAACACCGCAACGAATGCATCCGCGTCTCCTTCGCCATGCAAGAATCCATCGTCAGAGACGGACTCACGATCATCGCTGAGGAAGTAGCGAAGGCTTAAGTTTCAAATCTCAATTTCCAAAATTCAAGTTGGAGAATGCGAGTTTGAAAACTCATAGTCTTAGGCAATAAGCAGCTGCCTATTTGCTTAATTTTGAAATTTGGATTTTGAAAATTACTTCAACGCCTCAAGCTTGCGAATCTTAATATTGCGGAACGACACGAGATTTCCATGATCTTGCAAACAGATGTGACCCGCATCCGCAGTGCCGAATTCTTTCCATGTTGCGAACTTGGATTTAGCGACCTTCTGTTTCCAGTCCTCTGAACCGATTTCGTATTCGACGTATTTTTCGCCGTTCATCCAATGTTCACACTTGTAGGTGCCGGTCGCGGTCTTTTGGCATTTGAGCACGAAATGATTCCATTCACCCGCAGGCTTGGTGGTGTCTTTTTCCGCAGCATAAAGCTGATACATCCAACCCGATTTCTGCGCATCTTTGCCTTTCGCATTATCGATGATCTGGGCCTCCGGACCGGTCTTATACGGAGGTCCATCACCTTCTAAAACTTTAAACATGATTCCTGAGTTGCCTCCCTCGCTAATCTTCCAATCGATCGAAAACTCGAAGCTCTCATATTTCTCTTTGGTGATGACATCTCCGCCACCCTTACGGACCAGCGCCCTATCCTCAACCACCCACTGCTCCGGCAGCTTTTCTTTCTTGTAACCCCGAAGATGTTGCGAGGCGTCTTTGCCATCGAACAACAGAACCCAGCCTTCAGCGGCTTCTTCTTTGGTCAGGGCATTTGGCTCAGCCGCGAAAGCGCTCTGAAAAATCAGCAACACACAAAATAGGAATGATAAGTTTTTCATAATTAAGTTCGGGGCATTCTAGAGCCTTTAGAATACAGCGCGAGAAGAAAGATTATTTCAACCTATCATTTCCCTCTACGTTCAATTCGCTCCAATCTTAAGGAGATGTGAAGAATGAAATGACAGCGACCGAAGATCGCCGCTACAGAGCCATTCTTCTTTATTATCTACAAAAGGTAGGGTCAACACGCCGTGTTGACCGTGATTATTTTGATTAAGGAGAGAAGGGAGAGCGTATCAGGTGGTCTCCAGACTTCATAACTAAGACGTGATCCGCCCCAACATTCTCTGTACTGGTGTTGACGCCCGCTAGTATCTCCTCAACGCTCTCCTCAACTGGCTCATTTGGGGGCATCGAAAACTTCTGAGCTTTGACGGTCGTCCAATAGCAGCGAATGAAAGACCGGAGATTGCGGCATACTTGAAAGGACTTCTTTCTAGTTTATGCCTACCCAACCTGTTACGCATCCTTCTGGTCATCTTTTTTGAGGAGAACAGTCTTTATTAGTATGACCTCGGAACCGAATATCCAGCGAGCATCATTTCTAAATCTGATAGAAAAGCCCTTGATTTGAAAAGGATTTTTTCGGTTTGGGTGTGCATATCAGTCTCTGGAGTGCTGGAGCTCGCTCCAGCCATGCGGTAGACGGAGCTTGCTCCGTCGCGGTTGGTTTGTTCATTTTCCAGAGCTCTTCATCCACCACGCGGAGCAAGCTCCGCTCCTACTTCGGCGGAGGCAAGCCTCCGCACTCCGGATTGATAATACTAAAATCGAAAGCTTAGCTCTTAGGATTCTTCATTGAAAAAGGCAGCCGGCCGGAGGCGCGGCTCTCCGGTATAAAAAAGCCCCCGTGGAAAAAAATCCACGAGGGCCTTAGAGACGCAGGTCCTACGCTTTTTTCACTGTCACCCACTGTCCGGACTTAGCGGATTCAAGCACCGCATCGCAGACGTATTGAGTGCCGAGCGCATGACGGAAATCTGGGTAGTTAATAGGAGCCGATGGATTATCGAGCGACTTGAAGAACTCCACGAGGGCGTGTGTGAACGAGTGTTCGTAGCCAAGGCAGAGACCTGGAACCCACCAGTTGCCTGCGTATGGATGATCACCATCGGAACAGTGGATTTTACTCCAACCCCGGCGATCGCCTGGAACTCCATGATCGAAATAATCCAAGTAGTTCATATCATGCAGATCCCATGCGAGTGATTTTTTCTCACCGTTAATCTCGAATGTGTTCAAGGCTTTGTGACCACGCGCGTAGCGGGTCGATTCGAAAATCGCGAGCGATCCGTTTTCAAAGCGGGCAAGGAATGCACATGCGTCATCGATGGTCACTGGATGTTTCTTACCAGTTTCCGTGTGCACGCGCTCTTTGATGAAGGTTTCAGTCATCGCGGAAACGGAAACGATGTCGCCGTTGATCCAGCGTGCGGTATCAATGCAGTGAGCGAGCAAATCACCTGTCACTCCGGAGCCAGCTGCTGCCGCATCGAGGCGCCATAGACCGGCACCACCTTGTGGGAGATCTTCGGAAATAGTCCAGTCTTGCAGGAAGTTTGCACGATAATGAAAGACCCGTCCCAACTCACCCGCAGCGACGATGTTTTTCGCGAGCGTCACAGCTGGAAGGAAACGATAGTTGTACCAAACCAAGTTTGGCAGACCGGATTTCTCCACAGCTTCTACCATTTTCTCACCTTCGACTCCATTGAGAGCGAGCGGTTTTTCACAAAGGATCATCTTGCCGTTTGCGATACATGCGAGAGCGATCTCAGCGTGGGAGTTGTTAGGTGTGCAGATATCGATCGCATCGATGTCGTCACGCTTCACCATTTCACGCCAGTCAGTTTCGTAAGAAGCATAGCCCCACTTTTCAGCGAAAGCTTTGACCTTCTCTTCGTCACGACCGCAGACCGCTTGGCGGACAGGAACGTGCTCGGTATCGAAAAAGTGTGCGAGCTGTGAGTAGGCGTTGGAGTGAGTGCGACCCATGAAGCCGTAGCCTATGAGTCCGATGCGGATTGGTTTCTTAGACATAAATATAAAGTTTGGGAGTTAGATAATTATAGAGCCTTGTTAACATCGATCATGGCTTTGAGTATCGCATTCCAAGTTGCTGGAGCTTCGAGAACTGAGTTGTCGAACATACAGCCATCCCAACAGATGTGCTTGATGCCGCGTTCCGCAGCGCCTTGCAGCCAGTAAGATGAACACTTGGCTATATCGAGTTTACCGTTCGGATCGTCTGCTGGGCAGTGGCGTCCGGTCTTGTCGTGCGAACCTGTTCCATGCACGGAGCCGTCGTTTTGAGCGACGTGGAAATCGAGTGTCCAAGGCCGCAGCGCATCGGTCATGATTTTGTATGCAGGCCAGAATTCATCATCACTATAACCCGCTTTGAGGAGTGCTGCCTCGGGAGCGTTATAACCCATGAGGTAGAGATAGGTGTGAGCAAGATCGGCTTGAAAACCAACGACGCCTGGCATGTTGGTCGCCTCGAGAGTATCGACGGCTGCTTTCCATGAATGGAAGCCACCCCAGCAGATTTCACCTTCAGCAGCGATTCTCTCACCGAACTGCTCGGCGACTTTACCCGCTTCACGGAAAGTTTGTGCAACCATTGCGGTGTTGCCTGCAGGGTCTTTTGCGAAGTCTGAGGTGCCGCCTGCTGTATCGACACGGATGATTCCGGATTTACGGACACCATGATCGTTGAGGATCTTTGCAATGCGGCAGGTTTTCTCAACAGCGAGAACAAAGTTCTTCATGTCATCGTCGCTACCAAACGCCGGACCACCAACCGTGCCCGGCCAAACTGGAGCAACCAGAGAACCTACGGAAAGTCCTTTCGAAGCGATCAAGTCTGCCATTTTACGCAGCTCAAGATCGGATGCATCCGGATCGGTGTGAGGATGGAATATGAAAAGATCGACTCCGTCATATTTCTGCCCATTCACCTCAGCGGCCACGGTGAGATCGAGCATGTGCTCAAGAGATATGGGGGGGTGATCTGTGTCTGGTTCTTTTCCAACCAGACCCGGCCACATAGCGTTGTGTAATTTTAGGTTACTCATAAGGTGCAGTCTTTTTCTTTGGTCGTGCCTGACTTGTCAAACACCTAGGAGAAAAGCATTTACGAATTCTGGCTAGCCGAAGTTTCAAATCCCCAAACTTTGCTTCAAAATTAACCTATAGAGCCTGTTTCGGGAAATTTTCACCCGTGGCTCAAGAGCCGATAAATCCTTCACATCCAAGCGTTCCAAAGTCTCCTCCGCGATCGCCGCCGGCAAGCCACTGGCCAGCCGCAGACGCCAACCTTGTAGTTTTTCCGCATAAGCCCGACCGTGAGCTACTTTTTCCAGCGCTACCTTCCTCCATTTTTTAAATTCCGTAAAACATGCTGCGTCATCCTTTGGATCTGTCACCGGCAGGTAACACCGCCCCATCCGCCTATCCTCCGGGAAATCCCGTAGGATGTTCACCAACTGGAGTGCCTTCCCATACTCCACACCCCACTGCTCCAGTTCGACCTGTGGATAAGTGGAAAACTTCTCACCCATCGTCAGAAAACCTAAACGTGTCCAAAACAGCCCGACGCATCCCGCAACACGCCACGCGTAATCTTCCAACTCATCGGCATTCTTCAAACTTCGTAGTTCGTCGCCCGCATTTCCAAATCTCTCAAGATCCAAAATTTGCCCACCGACTATCGTTTCCAAAACTTCATGAATCAGCGCGATCTCTACCGACTCCAATCCATTCAGCGCTTCCATGATTTCCCCATGACTCAGCAATAAAATCACCTCCCGCGGATCGGTGATTCCCGCATGGAAATGCTTGGGAAATGCCTGTGCGGCGATTTCCCCCCTCACCTGTTTCAAAAAATCTAACAGATAACTGATGCGCTCCTCAGCCGACCCAACCAATGAGTCCGCAATCGTATCACTGGTCCTCGCGAGCAAATAAGCAATCCCAGCCGCACGTCTCATCGGGCGCGGAAGTAAACGTAGGCTCAGGTAAAAAGAACGCGATACCCCTTTGAGAACTTCCGTTTCAAGTTCCACTCGCATCACTCATCCATGGCAAGAATTCGACCGCAGTTCTCGCATTGCGTGATCTCTTTCTCACTATGGACTGCGATAGCGGTTGAGGCGATCACCTTCATATTGCAACCCGTGCATTTTCCACCATGAAGTGTCGCGATCGCGGTGCCTTCTTTGGATTTCAGTAATTTTTCGTAAAGCGGCAGGATATCTTCGGAAACCGTTTGCACGAGTTTGTCGCGCTCAGAACGAACCTCATTTTGCTGTTCTAACATCCGTGCATGGCGATCACGAATGGCCGCGAGATCGGTTTCGACTACCGCGCGAGTTTTTCCGAGTAGCTCATTTGCCTCCTGAAATTTGGTTCGGAAAGCATCGACCTCTTCCATTGCCTGAAGCTCTTGAGTTTCAAACTCATCGACCTCTTTTTCATACCTCGTGATCTCGTGACCTAACGCATTGTATTCGTCGTTCTTTTTGGTCTCGAACTGTTGCACGCGCAACCGCTTGACCGTTGTCCGACGCGTCTCCGCATCCATTTCAATCTTCTTCACCCGCAGCTCAACCGCATGCAAAGCATCCTTCGCATGCTTCACTGCCGCCTCATCCCCCGCCAGTTTTGCCCGAGCCCGAGCCTCTTCCTGTGGTAACTTCGCCAAGTCTTTTGCCAAAACTAGCAAGCGCTTGTCCCTATCTTGTAAAATCAACAATCCCCGTAGCTCTTCCAACATGCAAGATATCTACCCGCCTCTTCCTCAATCTGCAACATCTTCCGCACTTCCATTCACATCCTCGGCGAGTTCATCCTCTTCTAGTTTGCGGAAATGGATTTGTCCGACTCGGCGGCCATCAGTGCTGGTGACTTTGGCTTCGTAACCGAGGATGACGAGAGTTTCCCCAACCTCAGGGAAGCGCTCAAGTTTTTGCGTGATGTAACCACCGACGGTCGTCACCTCGCCGCTTTCCAGATAAAGCTCCGGAACGTAGCCTTCCAAATCATTTAACGTGACGGAGCCTTCCACCACAAATTCTTCATCGTTGATACGCACAAAAGTTGAGTGCTCGTTATCAAACTCATCTTGGATATCGCCAACCAATTCCTCGATCACGTTATCGAGGAACACGATGCCCACTGGCGTTCCAAACTCATCGACTGCCATTGCCAAGTGCGCGTGCTCTTTGAGAAAAAATTTCAACAAGCTATCCAGCGGCATGGTGTCTGGAACCATTTTCAATTCACGCTTGATGCGCATCAAATCCGGATCGGGATCGTTCATCAGAGTGAACAAATCTTTGATGTGAATCAGGCCAATCGATTGATCGATATGTCCTTTCACCAGAGGAAAGCGGGTGTGCTTGCTGCGTATCGCAATCGCCAAGGTTTTTTCAAATGGTTCATCGGCATCGAGCACGACGACCTCGTTGCGCTGGGTCATGACATCACGCACCCAAAGCTCATTGAGCTCCAACGCATTGATCAAAATTTCACGTTCCGTTTCCGTAACCTCTTTGAATTTTCCGGAATGGGTCACCAAAATCGCCAACTCCTCAGCTGAGTGGACGTGCTCGCTCTCGCTGATGGGATCGATACGGAATAGCGTCTTTAACAACCAGTTCGCCGTTCCTTGGAAAAAGCGAATGACCCAGTAGAAACTTTTATAAAACACATGCAAAGGTCCGACCAATAACATCGTGGTACCAACAGAACGGCGGATCGCAATCGATTTAGGCATTAACTCACCAACCACCACATGCAAGAAGGTGAATGATGCGATCGCGATTAAAAAAGAAATCATCGAAACTGGACTGAACCCAATTCCAAATATCTCAGATTTTTCAGGCATCCCGATCATGAAGAGCAATGGAGAAACTAACGCTTCAACAAAAGGTTCACCCAAGAAGCCAAGGGCTAGTGAAGCGATCGTGATTCCCAGCTGGTTTGCCGAGAGATATCCATCCAGGTTCTTAACCACATGCACTGCGCGAGATGTATCCGCTCCCGTATCTTTACCGTGGGATTCAAGCTGACTTGGACGAACCTTGACGATGGCAAATTCAGAGGCCACGAAGAACGCGTTCAATAATAGGAAGAAAACGATACCTGCAAGATATAGCATCGCTTTCCCAAAAGTTGGAAATTCGTGGCTGATATTCGTGCTGGCTAAAAGCGCGTTATTTAAAAATTCAATGTTCACTGGATGATCAAAGTTTTTCGTAGACCCCTTGGTCGCGTTTTTCCAGAACCGTGAATCCGGCCTTCTTCGCGTCAGAAATCGACAGTGGCTTCGTCACACGCGGGGTGTTAATTTTTGAAATCACTTTCTTTATCGGGTGCTTGCAAATCAAGCAGCACTCGAGAGCTTCGCGGTCAACCGGCCGTCTCAACTCAAATCCACGTCGGCACACTCGACACGATCGCTCTGGATCGTCAGGGGCTTCGGAAACGTATTCGTAAATTGGCATTGGTGAAACGTGGAAGCGGGTAGTTACCGTTCCACGTTTAGTTCATGCGGCAGGGGCACCGCATGAACCAGCTGAATTACCAGCTGGATTTTGTCACACCTGGCAGTAGTCCTGCAGATGCGTATTCACGGAAGGTGATCCGGGAAAGTTTGAAACGGCGGAGGAATGCACGGCGACGGCCAGTGACTTCACAACGATTTACAACGCGAGTCGGGCTAGCATCGCGTGGAAGCATCGAGAGACCAACATAGTCTTTCTCTGCCTTGAGCTTGTGCCTGAGGGGTGCGTATTTATCAACGGTGTTCTGTTTGCGCTTGTTGCGTGCGATCCAACTTTTCTTAGCCATAATTAGGGGCGGCTTGATACCCGACACAGCCAACCGTGCAAGCGTAAACTCGCAATTATTTGGAAAAAGTTGTATTTTGATGGGTTTTTCGGTTTTTCGGGCGATTTATTGCCCGTAGATCACCTCTTCCAGATACAGCCCGTCGGCGGGTGCACACAACGGTGCTTTCCCATGCGGTAGGCCTACCGGCTGATCCAATAACAAGGCGAGATCGTCCAATCGCAGCCTGCCCTGCGCAGCTTTGATCGCCGATCCCGCCAGCATCCGGACCATTTTGTAGAGGAACCCATCGCCGTGAAAACTCATCCGATACCCGTCGGATAGAGTCGTCAGCTTCGCGGAAAACACCGTGCGCACGTAATTCGTTTCCTCGTCCTCGTTTCCGCGATACGCAGCAAACGCATGGAAATCGTGTTTCCCTTCAAAACATTTCAACACCTGTTCCAAAACATCCGCATCCAATAAACGCGGCAAATGCCACGCCAAACCTGCTTTCAAAGGCGGCAACACCGGATCGGTGCAAACATCGTAATAATATCGCTTCCCTGTCGCCGAAAACCGACTGTGAAAATCCGCCGAAACCTCCTCACATGCCATCACTCTTATCGTCGCAGGCAGTTTCGTATTTAGCGCCGGAACCCAATTGTAGGGGTTCATCGTCGAATCCGCCGGTGCATCGAAATGCGCCACCTGCCCGACCGCATGGACTCCCGTATCGGTCCGACCCGACCCATGCATCTTGATCGGTTGCTTCGCGGTCACCTCCAACGCCTCATTTAGAAAATCCTGCACCGTGTTTCCCCCTGCCTGCGTTTGCCAACCAAGAAACGGTCGCCCGTCATACGCGATCGTCAGTTTCAGTCTCATGCGATTTCCTCCATCCATCGGTTCAAAATTTCCACAGCCGCAACTTGGTCTATCACGGCTTTCTGCTTGCGAGCATTCTTCCCTGCCTCGTGTAATTTTTGAGACGCATCCATGGTCGAATACGTTTCATCCACAAAAAACAACGGCAGATGGGGTAGCATCCGCGAAAGCTTCGCTGCGTAATCCCGGACTTTCTTCGCCGAATCCCCTTCGGATCCATCCAACCTCAACGGCAAACCCACCACCAAGGTCTTCACCTTCCGCAGCGCAGCGATATCTCGAATCCGCGCCAGTCCATCCGATCCGTGCGATAGATCAATCGTCTCCACAGGATGCGCCATGATCCCGAAATCATCCGTTGCCGCGATCCCGATCCGCGCACTGCCATAATCCACCCCCAGCGCCGGATGCTGCGATGCTTCATGAAAATTCTCAACTGGCGGTTCTTCGTTCAATGCGCCGACAGCTTTCCCACACATTCCTGATTGTTCAAGAAAAGGTGCAAACGAAATCATCCCCCCAAGGAGAGGCTGCATTCTGCTGCCTGTATTTTAAACCGACCTTTAATCATGCCTCGGCTTTGTTTTGCCAAACCCACTCGCTTACGCTTAGGTGTCGGAGCTTCTCCAAAAACGCATGAAAAACCGTCGCCAATTTATCAAGATCACCGCCGGCGCCGCTGCGCTAGGCGCACTTGGAACCCAGCAGTCATCCGCAGCACCCAATTCCAAGCTCCGAAAAGTCTGGGTGAT
>CAMCYT010000076.1 GCA_945885485.1 Prosthecobacter debontii | reverse complement strand
ATCCGATGATTCAGATCATCATAGAAACGTTTTTTGATATTCTCCAACGCCGCGCGCTTATCGGTTTCGTTATGCTTGATGTGCTCTTCTTCCAAACGCATTTTCTCTGCAAATGAGCGCTCCATCTCGATGAGCGAATCAAGAAACTCACGCGCCGCACGGGTGTGCTCCACTCCATCGACTAATGCGTGTTCGAGTTTAGGATTACGTGTCACCGCAATGAGGTTTCCGGAAGTCAGTTGCTCCATGTAACGCCCCCGAGTCTGACGGAAGGCTTTGTGCTCGGAGTCAAAAGTGATTTCATCGCGATCCACCAAGGTATCGTATGGACCCGGTTTGGTAAAAAATTTCACGATGAGTGGAATCGTATCCACCAACATGAATAACAGGGTCAAAACAATGTAGGTGTAGAAAGCAAATTGACCGCCCTCGTTACCCGCTAGGAAAAGTTCATGCAGCGCAAGTGTCTGCGTGAGGATGTCTTTTCGCGGTTCAGCGCGCATGGCGGCAAGACGATCCGATTCCTCTTTCACCACCGCCTCCAGTTCTCCCTGTGTGCTTTCGAGTTCGACGAGCTGGGAATCGATCTGCTTCTTGATTGTATCACGAAGCGAGTTTTGTTGTCCGACAAATTGCTCAGCTTGATCTTGCTCCACTTTCTTCTTGAGCGATGACACACGCTCGGTCTCCGCTTGGTTCGCAAGCGCGATTTCCGCAAGACGTGTTTCAAATAAGGCAATCGCATTCGCCTCTGCTTGGCGGGCTTGGGTTTGTAGCGATGCTTTCTCTGCTGTTAGATGCTCGAGCAATCCACCCAAGCGCTTGGTCTCCTCGCGGCGCGGTTCAAGATGATCCGCTCGTATCGAACGTGCCCGTGGACCTTCACCTGAAAGCCCGGATCGCTCACCACTGAGCTCACGTTCGAACTCCGACTGCCAAAAGGTCAGCTCAGCTTGGAGCGTAGCGTATTGTGGGTTAATTTCGGCGATCTGTTGATCAATCGCTGTAAGCCGCGAAGTGAAAGGCACCGTGGCTTCATCCGTCGCAGTTTTGAGCTCGGTTTGTTGTGCAGATGTCAAACCGGCGATGGCCGACCCTGCATCTTGATTTTCCTGAAGGATAAACTTCGCTTGGAAAGATTCGTTCCAACGCTCGCGGTGAGCGGTGAGTCCAGTTTCTATCGTAGTGATACGTGAGCGGACTTTTACTTTTTCGCCATCAAAACCTGAACGCACGATCTCAATTTCCGCCCCACGATCTTTTTCGATCACCGATGAAATCGTATCGCGGAAAAGTAGCAGGACGAGCGGGTGAGCGATTGTGATACCCATTAGCACCGCGACAACCAAACGCAGGGAAAACTGCGAGAGTTTACGGAAAATAGAAAGGTAAGGTCGGTATCCCGCAAGCAAAGCGCGGTCGATCGTGAGAATGATGAATGCCCAAACTCCAGCCACAGGATATATCACTTTCGGGTCATTTGAGATCGTCGAGAGCGCATAAGCACAGGCGATAAAGGCGAACGCGCACGGCACCAAAACGGTAGCGCCGAAGGCGACATACTTACGTTGTTCCCAATTAGGGCATCGTTCAAGGGTTTCAGTTCCTGCTCCAGATAACCAGAAGAACGCGCGTTTGATGGAAAACATATCAGTAATTTTACTCTGGGGATCTTGCAGCTATTTCATGAATTGCAGAAAAATTTCAAATCGCCTTCAGCCTCCGTTGGAGAAATAAATCAATTCCATCCACCAACGCAATCCAGCTTGCCTCAATCACGCTGCCGGAAACGCCGACAGTGCCCCAGGTTTTGTCCCCGTGGGAAGAAACAATGAGCACGCGGGTTTTTGCAGCGGTGGTGTCTTGGCTGTCGAGGATACGAACTTTGTAATCGATCAAAGAAACTTCTGCGATTTCTGGATAAAATGGCATCAAGGCTTTGCGCAAGGCTAGATCGAGCGCGTTCACCACGCCGTTGCCCTCTGCCACAGTCAGCTCTATTTCACCGTTCACGCTGAGTTTCACCGTCGCCTCGCAAACAGGTGCATGACCATCGCGATACTGACGGAAACTGACATGATACTCGTTGGCTTGGAAAGGCTTCTGATATTTCCCTAGCTCGCGGCGAATTAGCAATTCAAGCGATCCACCCGCCGCTTCAAAGGAATATCCTTCGTGCTCGAGTTCTTTCACCTTGGCAAGAATCGTCGCCGCTTCCGGCGCGCCTTTTTCAATCGGCATGCCCATCTGCTCGGCTTTAAGAAGAATGTTCGATTGGCCGCTGAGTTCGGAAACGAGAATGGTTTGCTCATTCCCCACACTCGCCGGAACGATGTGCTCATAGCTGCGCGCGAGTTTCTGCACAGCATTCACGTGCATCCCACCTTTGTGCGCGAAGGCGGTCCGACCCACAAACGGAGCTCTGACGAAATGGGGATTATTCGATACGTCATCTACGAAGAATGACAGATCACGCAATTCTTCCAAACGCGGCACGACCTCGATTCCCATTTTTAACTGAAGGATAGGAATGACCGATGTGAGATTACAATTTCCCGTGCGCTCACCGTAACCATTGATCGTGCCTTGCACTTGGATTGCGCCAGCATCCACCGCTGCAATAGCATTCGCCACCGCAAGTTCGCAGTCATTGTGCGTGTGAATCCCAATCGGAGTTCCCGGCAAATGCGCGCGAACCGCTGCGCAAATTTCCATGACCTCTTTTGGCAAGGTTCCGCCGTTCGTATCACACAAAACCAAACAAGCCGCACCACCATCAGCCGCAGCTTTCAAGGTTGCCAGCGCGTGTGCTGGAGAATCTTTGTATCCATCAAAAAAGTGCTCCGCATCGTAGATCACCTCACGACCGTTTTTCACGAGATACGCAACCGTTTCGCGAATCATCGCTTGGTTCTCGTCAACGGTGGTCCGCAAAATTTCCGTGACTTGCATCTCCCAGCTCTTTCCAAAAATCGTGACCACAGGCGTTTCTGCCTCAATCAACAACCTCACCTGCGCATCGTCCTCCACTTTGACATTCGCGCGTCGGGTCGATCCAAACGCCGCAAGCTTCGCATGCTTCAAATCCAACTTCTTAGCCTCTTGGAAAAACTCGACATCTTTAGGATTAGAGCCCGGCCAACCGCCTTCGATATAGTCCACGCCAAAATGATCCAAATGCCTGGCAATACGAAGTTTATCCAATCCGGAAAGCTGGAAGCCCTCACCTTGGGTTCCATCGCGCAAAGTCGTGTCGTAGATGTAAACAGATTTCATATAGCTACTGCGGGGCGCGCAGGCTAGACCTCACATTCAGCGGGCGCAAGGCAGAAGACCACACCCCCTTTATTTCTTCAAACTTAACCAGCAGCTTCGTTGACAACTTATACCTCTTGTCTACATTCCTGCTTCCTCAGCCCTGACCATGTCTGAATCTTCTCAAAACTCCCAAGAATTCGCCTTCCATTGCCCAAAATGTAATGGACGCATCGTCATCCCATTCAATCTCCCTCCCACCACAGGACCTTGCCCACACTGCCAAACCACAATCACTTCGCCAGATACTGCCATTAACACGACAGTCATCGACGTAGATCTCGAACCGATTCTGGAAACACCATCACTTGCAGTTCCTGTTCCTGTTCCTGTTCTTGCTCCCGCTCCCGCTCCCGCTCCCGCTCCTCCTCCGACCTGCGAAGAGCCAGAGGAACTGAAACAAAAGGAGGCTGAAAAACCGATCAAATCAAAAAAGAAATCCAATCCTGTTGTTCTCATTTTCGTATTTCTTCTGATTCTAGGTGGACTGGGAGGCGGAGCATATTTTGTGATTGGCATGCTGAAACCCAAAAATGATTCCACTGGAACTGGAGTAGGCAAGCAACCCACCAAACCAAGCGTCAATCAACCTCCTAAACCGATCGTCAATCTCACGCTCGAGAAATATCTCACTTCTACCAGCTTGGATGAAAAATTAAATTACGTTCACAACGCCGAACAGCTTCGTCCAAAAATAGAAGCTTTTTACAAAGGAAATACCATTAACGAAGGCGACATCCTAGCTAGCGCATTTTCCATGGTGACACTTCCTGAGAACGAAAGTAAAAAAGGCTTCATCCTACTGAACTACAATCAAGCGACTCCTAACACAACTGCTCAGCAAATCAGAATCCTCGCATTCCTAAAAGAAACCGAACAAGGCGTGAAACTCGATTGGGAGGTATTTACTCAAACCAAATACCGCACATTCAGCAATTTCATCAAAACTCCAATCGCAGGAAAATCCGAAGTGTTCCGTGTGATTGTCACTAAAGACTCAACCACCAAAACTCCTGGTTACCTATTCTCGGATCCAGCCCATCAAACTGACTCCGTCCAAATTACTCCCGATCCGAAATCACGCGCTAGGCAAGAACTCGATAGTCTACTTCTGGATAGCGTCCGCAGTTCTGGCCCAGCGAAATACTCCGCCACCATCGAACTTACCTGGGCTGACGATCCCAAAAAACCTCAGCTCCAACTCAAACGCTTTATCTGTTGGGAATTCCTAGGCCTCGGCGGAAAAGAAATTGCTGAAATCCCGCCATCGAAATAGGCATTTTGAAATCAAATTATGATTTTGCAGAATTCTTCCACGATTGCCGCCATCGCCTCCCCGATGGGTGTGGGCGCAATTTCTCTCATCCGCATCTCCGGTCCTGAAGCATTTAGAATCTCGGATATTTGCACTGGCGGAATTGCCTCATCCACCATGCCGCGTTTCGCACGTCGCTGTAAAATTCGCGATGCCGCAGGCGCGGTCATCGATGATGGTTTGCTAACCGTTTTTCTCGGACCCAACTCTTTCACTGGCGAAGACACAGTCGAGTTCGCCGGACACGGCGGCATCCTCGTCACCCGCGAAGTGCTCGCACGTTTCCTCGGATGCGGAGCCACCCACGCCTCTCCCGGTGAATTTTCTCAACGCGCTCTCTTAAACGGAAAACTCGATCTCACCCAGGCAGAGGGGATCATGGATCTCATTTCCGCGCAAACCCGCCTCGCGATCCGTGCCGCCCATTCCCAACTCGAAGGCACTCTCGGCAAACGCACCACCGCCGCCCGCGACGAACTGTTAGATGTCCTCGCCCACCTCGAAGCATGGATCGATTTCCCCGACGAAGACATCGATCCTCAAACCACCCTCCAGCTCCGCGCACGGATCGAAACGATTCTCGCCACCATCGATTCCCTCCTCGCCACCGCCGACCAAGGCCGCGTCCTGCGCGAAGGCGTCCGCACGGTCATTTTCGGAGAACCCAATGTCGGCAAATCCTCCCTGCTCAATCGCCTACTCGGCTTTGAACGAGCCATCGTTTCCGATATCGCAGGAACAACCCGCGATACTATCGAGGAAATCATCAACCTCCACGACATCCCGCTCCGCCTCGTCGATACCGCCGGCGTGCGCGAATCCGATGACCTCATCGAAACTCAAGGCATCCAACGCACCGTCCGCCAAATCGAAACCGCGGATCTCCTATTAGAAGTCGCCGACGCCTCACAACCCCGCCCCGAACGCGCCGTTTATCCGTCCAACCACGCCACCCACCTGCTCGTCCTTAATAAATCCGATCTCGGCGAACATCCTTCATGGAAAAACACTGATGCCACCCGCATCTCCTGTTTAAAAGACGACGGCTTCACCCAACTCTCAGAAAAAATCCGCACCGCCCTTCATTTCACCGAAGCCGATTTCGGCGAACACGCGGTCGCCATCAACGCCCGCCACCAAGCCTCCCTCAAACTCGCCCTCACCAGTCTCCACGCCGCCCTCACCCTCCTCACCGAACACACTACCAACCCCGAACTAGCCGCCATCGACCTCCGCGAAGCCCTGGATGCCCTCGGCGAAATCCCCGGAAAAGTGGATACGGAAGATCTGCTAGGCGTGATCTTTTCGAGCTTTTGTATCGGGAAGTAATCAACATAAGTCCTATAGTACCTCTATGAACTATCACTCCAAGTGAATCCCCCTCATTTTGATGTTTAAAGTTTAAAACTTAAAGTTTCTAATTCCTCTGCATGCCTTCAAACCCATCTCAACCCGGAAAACTCCTCGCCGCCAACCGTGGTGAAATCGCCATCCGTATTTTCCGCGCTGCCACCGAACTCGGTCTGCGCACGGTTTCCATTTTTGCTGAGGAAGATCGCTTCTCTATTCATCGCTTCAAAGCAGACGAAGCATACCAGCTCGATTCCTCGAAAGGCCCGGTCGGCGCTTATCTGGATTACGAAGGTATCGTCAAACTCGCGAAATCCAAAGGCGTCACCATGATCCATCCGGGTTACGGCTTCCTTTCCGAGAACCCCAACTTCGCCCGCGCCTGCGCCCGCGAAGGCATTACATTTATCGGACCATCTCCTGATTTGTTAGAAAACATGGGCGATAAAACCGCCGCCCGCGCTCTCGCCCACAAGTTCAATGTCCCCACCCTCCCCGGCACAGAGGAACCCATCACCGACCCCGATGAAGCTCTGGAGGTCGCCCACAAAATCGGTTTCCCTCTCATCATCAAAGCTGCCTACGGGGGTGGCGGACGCGGTATGCGCGTCGTAGAAAATCCGTCCCAACTCCACGGCCTGCTCGCCGAGGCTCGCGCGGAAGCCGAAAACGCTTTCGGCAATCCCGCCGTTTTCCTCGAGCGCTACATCAAACGCGCCAAGCACATCGAAGTCCAAATCCTCGGCGACCAACACGGTAACGTCGTCCACCTCTACGAACGTGATTGCTCGGTCCAACGCCGCTACCAAAAAGTTGTCGAAGTTGCACCCGCCATGCACCTCGATCCGGTCATCCGCAAGGAACTCTGCGACGCCGCGGTAAAACTCGCCGATGGCATCGGCTACAACAACGCCGGCACGGTCGAGTTCCTTTATGACATGGATCAGAACGATTGGTTCTTCATCGAAATGAACCCGCGCATCCAAGTCGAGCACACGGTCACTGAATGCGTCACCGGCATCGACCTCGTCCGCTCGCAAATTCTCGTCGCTCAAGGTGAATCGCTTTTCGGCGAGGAAATCGCCATCCCCGAACAGGATAAAATTCCCTGCAACGGCTTCGCTATCCAGTGCCGCATCACCACGGAGGATCCTGAGAAAAACTTCGCTCCGGATTACGGCCGCATTCTCAACTACCGCTCCGCCGCAGGTTTCGGCATCCGCCTCGACGCCGCTTCCGGCGATGCCGGCTCGGTCATCACGCCTTACTACGATTCGATGCTCGTGAAACTCACCGCCACGGGTCGCAGTTTCACCACCGCATGCCAACGCATGGATCGCGCCCTCCGCGAGTTCCGAATTCGCGGTGTAAAAACCAACATCCCTTTCCTCGAAAACATCATCGCCGATGAAACGTTCCGCTCCGGCCAAGCGCACACAAAACTCATCGATACCAAAACCGAGCTTTTCAAATTCAGCAAACGCCGCGACCGCGCCACCCGTACACTCGCCTACCTTTCCGACATCACAGTAAACGGAAATCCAACCGCCAAAAACTACCGCCCGGCAACCATCCTCACGCCTGCGCCGGTTCCTGTAGCGGCGATCTCCAGTCGCCGTTCCGATGAACAAGGAACCAAATATCTCCTGCGCGAACTCGGCCCCGAAAAATTCTCCCAGTGGATCCTCGATCAAAAACGACTGTTGATCACCGACACCACGATGCGGGATGCTCACCAATCCCTGATCGCCACCCGCATGCGCACCCGCGACATGCTCAGCATCGCGGAATCCTACTCAAATCTAACACCTGAAATGTTCTCTCTGGAAATGTGGGGCGGTGCCACATTCGACACCTCGATGCGTTTCCTCAACGAATGCCCGTGGGAACGCCTCCGCCAACTCCGCGCCAAAGTTCCTAACATCCTTTTCCAAATGCTTTTCCGCGGCTCCAACGCGGTTGGTTACTCGAACTATCCCGACAACGTCGTCGCCGGTTTCATCGAGCACGCCGCCGATTCCGGTATGGATATCTTCCGCATTTTCGATTCCCTCAACTACCTGCCGAACATGCAGGTCGCCATGGAAGCGGTGCGCGAACATGGAAAATCCATCTGCGAAGCTGCGATCTGTTACTCCGGTGACATCCTCAACCCCGCCCGCTCGAAATACGATCTCAACTACTACATCGCGAAAGCCAAAGAAGTGGAGAAAATGGGAGCCCACATCCTTTGCATCAAAGACATGGCCGGCCTCTGCAAACCCCAAGCGGCTTACAATCTCATCCATGCCCTGAAACAGGAAATCGGCATTCCCATCCATTTCCACACCCACGACACCTCCGGCCTCAACGCCGCTTCGGTCATCGCCGCATCCCGCGCCGGTGTCGATATCGCCGATCTCGCGATCGCATCCATGTCCGGCTCGACCTCCCAGCCAAACCTGAACTCGGTTTGCGCAGCACTCGGCTCTTCCGAACAAGATCCCGGTCTCGACTTCGATGCGCTCAACGATATCTCCGATTACTGGGAGCACGTTCTAACATTTTACAAACCGTTCGACTCCGCACCGCGCGCCGGCACCGCCGAAGTTTACGAACACGAAATGCCCGGCGGCCAATACACCAACCTCCGCGAACAAGCCAACGCCATGGGCCTCGGCCACCGCTGGCGCGAAATCGCCCGCACTTACGCCGATGTCAACCAGCTCTTCGGCGATATCATCAAAGTCACCCCGTCCTCCAAAGTAGTCGGCGACATGTGCATGTTCCTCGTCACCCGCGGCATCAAAGCGTCCGATGTCACCAAGATCAAACCCGGCTCCATCGATTTCCCAGAATCCGTCATCGACATGCTCTCCGGCGGCCTCGGCCAACCCGATGGCGGCTGGCCTGCCGATGTCCAAAAAGTCGTCCTCGGCCCCAATCAAAAAATCACCACCAAACGCCCCGGCGAACTCGCCGAACCCGTCGATCTCAACGAAGTTGCAAAACTACTCAATCTCCAATCCCCAATTTCCAATCCCCTATCCCAGGACGCAATCTATTCCCACCTGATGTATCCGCAAGTCTACAAAGACTTCCAAACATCCCGCACAAGATACGACGACCTCTCCAAACTCCCCACCCCAGCCTTCTTCTACGGCCTACAGATCGGCGAGGAAATCGAAGTCGAAATCGATCCCGGAAAAATCCTCATCATCAAACTCATCTCCATCGGTGTGGCTGATAACGAAGGTCGCCGCACCCTCTTCTATGAACTCAACGGCATGCCGCGCGAATCCGTCATCGTCGATAAATCCCTCATCAGCACCGCCACCGCCGCCCGCCAAAAAGGCGACCCGTCGGATCCAAACCAAATCTGCGCTCCGCTTCCCGGCATGATCACAGAAATCGTCGTCTCACCCGGAACCGAAGTGAAAGCCGGCGACAAACTCATCACCCTAGAAGCGATGAAAATGCTAACCACCGTCTCCGCCCAAGCCGACGGCATCATCAAAGAAATCCTCGTCAAAAAAGGCATCCAAGTAGATTCCGATGATTTGTTAGTTTTGATGGAAACATCGGACTGAAGAAGCGGGATTTTATTTAGGGCGCCATCGCCGAGGGCGCCACGCGAAGCGAAACGTGTTCGATCATTTATTAAAACATCAAATTCTCCATCATTCCATGCGGCGCCCTCCCCCGACATTGTCGGGGCTACCATCCACTCCCATAAAACACACCCATGAAATTTACCCTCCTCCTCCCGCTAGCACTTTTAACAACAAGCGTCCTCGCCGCACCTCTCGCCAAACAGTCCATCGCCACAGGTCTAAATGACCCGATGGAAATCTCAATTGCAACCAACGGCGATTTATACGTCATTGAGCGAGAAGGTCGTGTTCTCCGTATCAACCCGAACACGGGTGGCATCTTTGTAATCGGTTCGATCAAAGTCCATGCGCTAAGAAGCACCGATCCGAAAAGTCCGATTGGTCGCGAAGACGGACTGCTCGGCATCGCTCTTGATCCAGCATTTTCAACCAATCAACAGATCTTCCTCTATTACAGCGCACCAGAAAAATTAGAGAATCATCTCTCACGCTTCACCCTGAAAAATGGAAAAATCGATCCTGCATCTGAGCTACAACTTCTCAATATTCCAACAGAACGCGATCAAACCGTATGCCATCAAGCAGGCTCTCTCAAGTTTAGCCCTGACGGTTTACTCTATCTCTCCACAGGAGATAACACGAATCCATTTGCGAGCGGCGGAGTCGCACCCATCGATGATAGAGACGATAAGTCATTTTTTGATGCCCAACGCACGGCTGGAAACACCAATGACCTACGCGGAAAAATCCTACGCATCAAACCAACCAAAACAGGATACGACATCCCGCAAGGTAATCTTTTTCCCAAAGGAACTGCCAAGACTCGACCTGAAATTTATGTCATGGGATGCCGCAATCCTTTTCGTATCTCCATCGATCCAAAAACAAAAACCCTCTATTGGGGAGAGGTCGGCCCAGACGCTAATGCTGATAGCCCTAAAGGACCGCGTGGCCATGATGAAGTTAACCAAGCTAAAGCAGCAGGCAATTTCGGTTGGCCGTTTGTCATCGCCAATAACAAGCCTTATCCAATTGTTGATTTTTCTAACAATTCAATAGGTCAAATGACCGATCCTAATAGCCCAAAAAACCCAGGAAAA
>CAMCYT010000075.1 GCA_945885485.1 Prosthecobacter debontii | reverse complement strand
CAAATAAAACGCACGCTAGCCAGTCCGAAACCCCAATCATCGAGTGCTTGATGCGCCGCTTGCTTGATCCTTGGATGTTGCGCGAGGCCGAGATAATTATTCGCGCACATATTGATGACCACTTTGCCATCATCTGTGGATATATTTTTCCCCTGAGGCGTTGTGATCGTGCGCTCTTTTTTAAAAGTGCCTGCGGCTTGAATATTCGCAAGTTCCGCTTCGATGTGCTTTTTGAATTCCTGATTCATTACTGATTTCATTTAACTAAAAACTGACCAATCCAGTATCACTTTTCCACTGGCTCCGGATTTCATGACTTCGAATCCCTTTTCAAATTCATCAGCCCCGAAGCGATGTGTGATCACGGGAGCAATATTCAAACCACCTTCGAGCATGACTTTCATTTTATACCATGTCTCATACATCTCCCGACCATAGATTCCTTTGATCGTCAGCATGCTGAAAATCACTTTATTCCAATCTATCGCCATTGGCTGACCCGGAATTCCCAGCATCGCAATTTTTCCACCGTGACACATCGCATCGATCATGGAGTGAAAAGCGGATGGATTGCCGCTCATCTCCAATCCCACGTCAAACCCTTCTTTGAGCCCTATTTTTTTAGTAACTGAATCGAGCGAATCTTTCGCCACATTCAATGCGATGTCTGCGCCCATGCTCCGTGCGAGATCGAGCCGATATTCATTCACATCGGTAATGACCACATGACGGGCACCTGCATATTTTGCAATCGCAACAGCCATGACGCCGATCGGACCGGCGCCTGTGATCAAAACATCCTCACCTAGCAAATCGAAAGAAAGCGCTGTGTGAACAGCGTTTCCAAAAGGATCATAAATGGATGCGATATCCTGATCCACATCCGGCGCATGCAACCAAACATTTGTCATCGGCACGCTTATGAATTCCGCGAACGCGCCAGATCGATTCACACCAATCCCGCTGGTATCCTTACAAAGATGCCTTCTACCAGCAAGACAGTTACGGCATTTTCCACAAACCACATGCCCTTCGGCGCTGACGATATCTCCGATTTGAAATCCGTTCACATTGGCTCCGGTTCCAATAATTTCGCCAACAAACTCATGACCTACCACCATAGGAACAGGAATGGTCTTACTCGCCCATGCATCCCATAAGTAAATATGTAAGTCGGTGCCGCAGATTCCTGTCTTGTGCACTTTGATCAGCACATCATTCATTCCGACATCGGGCTCAGGAACATCTTCCAACCATAGACCCACTTCAGCTTTTGATTTTACGAGAGCTTTCATTTTTCAGGCATCGTTAACATGGCATCACCTTCGCTACGCCAAGACACTAAACGGACCATAAACCAACAATCAAAGCCTAAAACCCATCTTTTCACTTCCCAGAACCAGACAGCCAACTAAGCATTCGCCATCAACGTTACTCTCCAACTTCATCTGCTTGTGGTCATTTTTGCGGCCACCACCGTTTTGGGTCGAATCGCTTCCGTAAGCGCTCCTGTTCTTGTGACGTGGCGCTGTCTGCTCGCTGCGCTTGGCGCGTTTTTCTGGGTAGCGGTGGTGCGGGATACGAACATCTGGATCGGTCGCAGGCAGATCGTAAAACTGCTTGGAGTCGGAGCAATCATCGGAGTGCATTGGCTGTGTCTGTATGGCGCTGTCAAAATTGCCAATGTCTCGATCGCACTAGCTGGCTTGGCCACCCTTTCGTTGTTCACCGCTTTCACCGAGCCCCTGATGAATCGCCGGCGCATCCGGAAGTTCGAGGTGTTTCTCGGACTGATCGTGTTATCCGGTATCTGCCTAATTGCAGGAGTGGAAGCCCATCACGCATTGGGCCTCGGGATCGCTCTTCTCAGCGCGTTTCTCGCTTCTGTGTTTCTTGTGCTGAATCGGAACATCGTCATCAACGGAGGCGATCCTATGGTCATGGTCGGCTGGGAAATGGTGGCTGCGACTCTGATCTGCTTTCTTGCTGTGCCAATTTTTGATCCGCTGGGCTTCCCTGCGCTTCAGGTTTCCAATAGCTTGGATTGGCTGTGGATCATCATTCTCGCTTGGGTATGTACGGTGTTTGCGCAAGCATGGACGAATCGGTTACTGCATTCCATCAGTGCGTATAATTTAAACTTAGCCGCCAATTTCGAACCCGTCTACGGCATCATCGCTGCAGCGATCATTTTCAACGAACATGCCAGTCTCAAACCAGCGTTTTACATCGGTGCTTCCGCGATCGTTCTAGCTAACCTCTTACATCCCATGTTGCAGAGGAGGTGGGGGGGAGTTCTTAGTTCTTAGTTCTTAGTTCTTGGTTGAGCTTCGCCATCCGCATATTCAAACTAAGAACTAAGAACAAAAAAAACTCACCTCGGCATCATCAATTCATCATCCTTGAAGCCTGTCAGTTCACGAAGGCCGCTCAACAGTTTCCTGAGGGTAAAAAACAAGAACACCATGATGGGCACACCAATAATGACAAATCCCCAACCCGTCACTGCCGCAACTTTCTCGTTGTAGATCTCACGGGCATTCGGGGCGGTGTGATCGAGATCACCGAGGAAATACATCGCGAGGCCGAAGTTCAGAATGGTGCTGATGAAAAACGACATGCCAAATAGAATCGTCGCGCTGAGCAGAACTTTCTGATAGTCAACCTGCTTGTCCAACTCCGTGACTTTGCTTTCGATTTTTATGATATCGAAAATCGAATCACTGTAGAGAAAGGTGCGCAGCAAGGGAGTTTTTGACCAATGCGAAGCAATGACCGCGAAGCCGAGAACGAAGGGAATCGATGCCTCCTTGAGCCCGAACAATACCGCCGCGTGTTCTTTCACCGTGCCGTCTTTGTTCCAGAGGAAAAGCGTGAGGCCACCCGTAAGCATGACCGAAAACAAGCCGATTCCGGAGAAGAAATTCATCTTCCGCGTTTTCGCGAAAAACCAGATACCGTAAACAAATGGAAACGCCAACGCGATGAAGAGTGCATAAAGCGGTCCGATGTGCCAAAGTTTCAATTCCGCCGTGCCGGGTTCTTTACTCAAGTAGCTCAACGCCAAGACAGGAATGAGAACATTGATGAGAATGTTCGCTAATGGATGTTCTTGGGCGGGTTTGGAATTTTTAGTTTCTTCAGGCATAGAAAGTATCTTTTCAGAAGCAATCACTCTCAAACCACTATGGGAAGCTCAAACGTAAGAGCCTTTGGACTATTTACCAAAAGTCCTTGCGTGAAAGGCCGAGCGATTGGCTTATCTATTCGGAGGCAACCTTGATGATTTGGTCGATCAATTCAGGCGTGATTCCCGCATCGTTCCAATCGCTGATCGGGATCGCGACGCTTGAGCCGTTGACTTTTGATGGAGCTGTGATTTTTGGAGCGAGTGATTTATCAGGAAGCGTGTAAATGAACTTTGCCTTTCCGCCGAGGTCTTGGATGTAACCATTTGCGAGGGCTGTCATTTCTGGACCAAATTTTTCTCCTTGGTCATCTGCAAACATTGCAGGCCCTGTTAGAAAAACAATACCTTTGAAACTACCTGGAGCGAAAGAGTAGGCACATACGTTGTGCGTCTGAGTGGCCTTGCTAGTCACTTCGCCGGCAAGCTGAGGAAAGGTCCCCCACGTTTCACCATTCGGCACACCACGGGTGGAGATCATTTGCGGAATAAATTCACTCCAATAGGATTTCCACGCACCGATATAGCGCTTCACGTTGGCGTCATACAAATCGTTACCCGGTTGCACTTGAGCAAGGTTTTCGTAGTGAGCCATCAGGCTTGGGGTATTTTTGAGATTCTCGAACTTTATCCAGCTATTGAGCGGCACAGGATCACTGGACATGTAAATGACACCCGTCGGACGACCGGATTGCTTAGCGAGGCGTTGACCCAGTGCGGAAGCAAAGTCATCCGTGGCATCATCCCATGTGGAAGCGAAGCGGTTATTCGGTTCAGTGGAAACGGAGACCATGTAGCGGGCAGGTCGTTCAAAGGAAGAGCGCTTCGATTTACGAGTCATGACGCGAACTGGCTGACCTGAGTCCTCAACTTTTAACACAGGTGGCTTTTTATCAGTCATTGGGCCGGCGACATACCAAACATCGCCGATGAGGATGTTTTTACAAATGCGATCAAGCACAACCTCACCTTTAATCGTCATGGTAATCTGAAGTGTTTTAGGTTCTTTGCTGGCAGGCATTGCAGGAACGGTGACGCTCCATTCTTTCATCTCTGGGGTGACTGGAATGGTTTTCTCCACGCCAGCAAAACTAAATTTGATCACCTTCTCGCCTGGAGCTTCGGCTCCGTATTCAAGAACAGTTGCGCCGGAAATCGTAATGGGCATATCCGCTTGAAAAATAGCGTTGTCGCGGAACTGCGTGCGAAGGATGGGTAGTCTACGGTATTCATAGACCCATCCAACCGTGCTAGCATCAATCTCAAAGCCCGCCTTTTTCATCGGTTTATCTGGCCAAGTTTCATTGGTGACGAGTTTGTTATCGAAATAGATGAATGGCGTAGCTGGCAGTAATGTTTTGTTGTAAAGATTGGGTTGAAACCCGATGCCACCTGAAGCGTAGGAAACGCCACGTGGCGATTTGACGGCGGGCGAAGTAACGATGGCTTTAGATCCGTCAATTTTAAAGGTGGCTGGATGCCAAACGCGATCTTCACCTGCGATCCAGAAAAGATTCACCTTGGATTCACCATCTGGAATAATCTTCGGAGTCGCGATACCGTCGCAGGTTTCGGAAGGTTTCGGATTTGAGTTTGTGTTGGTTTCGGCGACGACAAGACCGCCATCCGCATCACTAAACTCGACGATGAGTTTATTCCCTTCTACAGAGTAAGATTTAAACATCGGTCCATCAGTGACGACGTCTTTACCGTATTGATTTTTAAGAGCGTGCAGAGCGAGACGCTGACCCGATAAAACTTTTTGAGTATAGTGGATTGCACCTGCGATATCGATCTGACTTGCCATACCTGTGTGTGGAATGTCGCGAGCCTGCCAAGTGCCCAAACGCATCTCAGACATCTCTTCAATGTTCGGGTAATTGACAGCGTAACCTTCTTTAGGCGGACCTGGGCAATAGAACTGATTGAAATAAACAGGCAGCTCTGGGTTGTTCCATTTCATCCGCCATCCACGAATGAGGCTGTGGAGGTTCGGATAGTATTTCAGGCCGCCATTAATATTGGCGTAACCTTGGTTCCAAATCGCACCACGGATGGCGTAAGGTACAACTGGACTGAGGCGTCCGTTGAACATCCATGATGCATCGCGGTTTTCTCTCATATTTCCGGGAGTAGTAGTAGAAACCGATTGCGGTTCTTTTCCTGCAGCGACGAGCTCAGCATTGGTTTTGATAGCTGCTTCGAGTGATTGGTAGAATTTATCCCAGGCTGCTTTATGCTCGGGAGTGGTGGGATCGGTCTCGAGAATTTTCTGATAGATGGATTTTGTGTAATCATCTGTGCCTGCAGCGAAACCTTCACGCGGCACCCATGACTCGATGCTCGTCTGGCTAAAAGAACAGTTAAGAATGCCGATCGGGACGCCCGTTTCTTGATAGATTTTCAAGGCGAAGGTGAAAGCAATAGCGCTGTAGTTGGCGTAGTCGTCCACTTTCCACGCTCCGGTGGCGTGTTCGATGGGATGCAGGGCAGCATAAACGCTGGTGACTTCAAATTCACGGATCGGTGGGGTTTCGCCTTTTGCTTTAAGTTGGTCGATGAGATTGAGCACAGCGCATTTTCCAGCTAACCACTGCATGTTCGATTGCCCAGACGCCATCCAAACTTCGCCGACTAGGAGGTTTTTGAGAGTTTTTGCTTCGCCGCCTTTTTCGGTAATCGTCATTTCACGCGGCTCGGCGCTGGCTTTGAGCGAATCGAGATTGAGCATCCATTTGCCATTCTCCCCTGCTTTGGCCGATTTTTTTTGACCGGCGAATTCAACGGTGACTTCGGTGCCGGGCTTACTCCAACCCCAGACAGGAACGGAGAGTTCACGTTGGAGGACGGCGTTGTCGGCGAAAGGTGCACCGAGTTCTAGGGCGGATGCGGAAAGGCCACTGAGGAACAGGGCGGCGAGAGCGAGATGGGATTTCATGGGTAAATAGGAAGTGACGATACCTGCGCGAGGCGGGGCGTATTTCACCACAGATTCAGATGGATGGAACACCTAAGTTTCGCCAATTAGCCAGAGCGACCAAGCTAGGGGAAAAAAAAACACAGATGAACAGGATTAACGCAGATAAAAGAAGGGATAAGAAATTTAATGAGGGTATTTTACCAGAGAACACCGTCATCTCATCCTCTTGATCTGCGTCCATCCTGTTCATCTGCGGTTAAATTTTAACCCGCCCTGCCAATTGGCTGAATCCTTACCCGTTTACTTCGCAAGGCGCGGCGCGGAGTATCCCTGATCACGGATTTTCTTGAGCAAGGCCTGTAGCTCTTTGACCTTGTCCGGCTGCTTTTCTGCAAGGTTGTTTCTCTGTCCGAGATCTTCGCGGAGGTTGTAGAGCCCCACAGGTTGTCCGCTGTATGCTGGGACTTCGTGTTTTTCCAACCACTCCTTACCAGGCTGACGGGCTGCTCCGGTCTTCGCATCGATCAACACCCAATCGCCATCGCGGATCGCGTAATCCTTGCTTGTATTGTGCACCATCGCGGTGCGCGGTGAGGTTTTTGACTCACCTTTCAAGTAAGGAAAAAAGTCATGGGAATCTTCGGCGGAGTTTTCAGGCAAATCGAAACTTAGATAATGCGCGAATGTCGCCATGAGATCGATCTGTGCGAACAGGGCATCGGTCACCGCGCCGGGTTTGGTCATACCGGGCCATTTGATCATCGTAGGCACACGGTGGCCGCCTTCGTAAATATCCCGTTTCAATCCACGCAAGGGAGCTGTGGACCAATGATCGAATTTTTCATAGCGTGCATAGGCATAGTTTTCCGCACCGTTGTCGGCGGAGAAAATCACGATGGTGTTAGAATCGAGTCCAGCTTCGCGCAGGGCGTTGAGGATTTGACCGCAAGTATCATCGGTTTGAACCACGAAATCCCCGTAGGCTCCGGCTTTCGATTTTCCATCGAAGCTATCAAGCGGAACGATGGGCGCGTGAGGTGATGGCAGAGGAAAGTAGAGGAAGAACGGCTCGGTTTTTCCTTTGCGAGATTGAATATACTCCACGCCTTTTTTGGTCAGCGTCGGAAGCACCTGATAGAAATCCCAATCCGACATCCCAGGACCCTCGCGGCATTCCCAGCTTCCCTCTTTAGTGTTTTTCGGGGTACTTTTAAAAGTGATGTCTGGCACACTCAGGACATGATCGTCCTGAATCCATACGTAAGGCGGGAAGTTGATCACGTTGTCACCGAAGTAGTGATCGAACCCATAATCCAACGGACCTCCGCGAAACGGTTTCGACCAATCAAAATCTTTGTGGCTCTTCGATTTTTTATCGGTTCCAGGAAGACGGATCGAATCCCAATCCCAACCCAAATGCCACTTGCCAATGCATGCGGTGGTGTAACCTTTTTTTCTCAACATCTCTGGCAAGGTGAGTTGTCCTTCTTTGAAAAACGATTTGTCGAAGCCACTATCAATCCCATGAAAATCCCGCCAATGATGTCGACCCGTCAGCATCGCGTAACGCGAAGGTGTGCAGATGCCAGATGAACTATGTGCATCCGTGAATCGCAAGCCCTCACTCGCAAGACGATCGAGATTAGGAGTAGGAATCTTCGATTTCGGATTAAAGCAACCCAGATCACCATAACCGAGATCATCCGCATAAAGTATGACAATGTTCATCCGTGGCTCCTCCTGTGCAGGAGCAAAGGAACATAACGCGAAGATAGCGGCGGAAATGAAATATTTGAGGGACATGATAGTTCGCTGGGATTAGAATAGAGTAAGGCTCAAGTCAAACTGCTCCATCCTCATCTGTCGAGGAACGAAGACACTTTACGCTTAAGAGAGATGATTTTTTATCACCGATTTCACGCGTTCCCTTATAACCTATGTAAGCCATGGAAAATACCCAGCCCATCCCTTGGTGGTTAGCTTGCGGGAGGCACCCGGACTGGATGCAGCATTACAGCACGAAGTCACATGTTCCCAGAGGCAAGCTGATCACGTGCCAGCCCGTTGGGATTGGCCTGACTCCAAAAAACAAGACACTCGATAAGTAGAGTTTTTTTTGGTTATAACCACGGAACACACCATGAAAAGAAGCCGATTCAGCGACGAATAGAAAATCCGTTTTCTCACCAAATATCTTTCAACATCTTAGCATTTTATACTCAAAGATCATTGGTGAATTAGCACTTCCTCAACTTGCGTCCGCTTCCACAAGGGCAGGTCGACAGAGAAAATAAAGAGAGCCAACTTACTTCAGTGAGTGCAAGTAGGCGATGACGTCGGCGAACTGCTCCATCGTCAGGGCATCTAACAAGTGGGGACCCATAAGGGTAGAGGCTGAGGTTTTGATCTCTTTGATGTCAGCGGCCTTGAGAGTGGTGGGGATGCCGGCGATGTTTCGGATTATGACTTGGGCGTCGGTCTTTTCAACCAGTGTACCTTGATAGGTGGTGCCGTCTTTAGCGATGACATCGACCCAACTTTTCGCGATGACAGCGTCGGGCTTGAGGATGGCTTCGGCGATGGCTTCACGGTTTAAAGTCGCACCGATCTGATTGAGGTCGGGTCCGCGTTTTGGATCGTTTGTCGCGACGCTGTGGCAGGCGGCGCAAGCTTGGGTCTTCATGAGTTCAGCGCCTTTAGCAGAGTCACCTTTGAGGTCGTCTAGGGCGAGCATGACGTTCTCGATAGAAATCTCTCCGATGGTCTTCTCCTTCTTGCCACCTGTCTTTTCAACTTCTCCGATGCCTTCGAGATTCATACGGTGCTTGTTAGCAAGTTTGGTTAGAAAATCCTTCTGGTCGGTGTCAGCGGTCGCCCAGATGTCACGGAAGCGTTTTTCGATGTCGGCGGATTTGGTCCACGCGATTGGCTTGTAGTAGGGGCCACGGGTGTCGGGTTTGGTGTTCCACCACCAGCTGCCGTCGTAGGGAGCTTCCTTAGTATAAAGGCGTGCGAGCGTAGTGAGGATTTTGTTCTTCAGCGCTGGATCGGTGGCGGCGGTGTGCTTGGCAAGTAGACCGTCGACGACTGCAGGGTCATGCATGAGCTTTAGCGCGCTGAGGGCACCGTCGCTGTTCTCACTGCCGACAGCGGCGAGGCTTTTATCAACAGCCTTAAGAGTGACCAACGAGTGAACGGCGAGGTGTGGGACGATGACGCTGGGGTTCGGAGTGGCGTGAGGACCTTCTTTGGCAAGTACGGTACCGGCTGGTGGTTCGGAGAGCAGTTTGAAATTAACGACAGAGTCGGGATTACTGGTGTTGCAGAGCGCGGCAGTCACCTTGAGTTTCTGCATTGCACCGGGGACGATGTAGTGGATGACGGAATGAGCATGGGTGCCGATGCCCTGGGTGACAGGAGTCCCGTCGGCTCGTACGAGAGGCTCGCCATTTGGAGCTTTGTTAACCTCTGTCTTACCCCAACCTTGGGTGGCGGAGTTCCACTTAAGTTTTGAGAGTGGAACTTCTTTCCCATCACGATTGGTGAGGACGGGATCGAACCAACCGGCATGGTCGCCGCCGGTGCCGTTGCCACCATCTTCGACGACGAGGAAGAGGTTGTTGATACCGACGAGGCTAACTTCAATCTCGGCGGTCTGCTTTCCACTGATTTTGGCGCTTTCAAAAAGCGGCGGCTTAGGAGCAGCGACGGGCGTAGCAGCAGCGGTCGGCGGCTTAGCGACGGAGAGCAGGGCTGTAGCAGCTTCCTTCTTGCCGATGCGGCCAAGCGCGACAGCGGCGGCGGCCTGAACGCGCGGATTGGTGCTGGCGAGTGCTTTCTCGAAAGGAGCGAGCGGCAGGGCAGCGTTTTGTTTCAGGCGGTCGGCCGCAGCGCGGAGTGCAAACTCGGTGATGGCGGAGTCGTTAGCGAGTTCGAGCAGAGCCGCATTGGCAGCAGTGCCGAGGAGTTGCTTGTAGGTGAAGGTGGCAGCGACGCGAGCGGCGAGGGAGATCTTCGCGTCCTTGGCGATGCCCAAGATCGCGGGAGCGAGGGCCTTGTCACTGCGAGTGAGGATTTCCTGCTGGGTGGCGAGGCGGGTGGTTGCGCTGTCGGAAGCCAAGCCTTTCACAAGGGCGTCGGGAGCGAGCTTGGCGAGTTCAGGGAAAGGTTTGTAAGTCCAACCGTTCGGGACAACGCGCTGAACAAATCCACGGCTGGGGTTACCTTTGTAGCCGGCGCCTTCCCAGGCAGCAATGTAGAGCTGACCGGAGCCGTCGACATCGAGATCGGCAGGTTGCGAGAGACCGATGAAGTCTTCCGGATTCTGAGTGAAGGAAGGACCGTCAGCGCTGACACGATGGATGTAGATCATGTTGCGACCCCAGTCGGCCATCATTGGAGTCTTGTTGTATTTCTCCGGCCATGTCGGTTCATCGAGAAAGAGGGAGCCAGTGCCAGAACCGCCACCGAGGTCGGCGAGCGCGGGGATGATCTCGTCGGTGAAATTTTTGAATAGAACTGGGTAACCGTATTCACCGCTCTGAATGTGGTGGATGAAGCGGACGTTCCAGCCGCCACCGTCGTTGGTATTGCCGCGGGTAAAAATGTTCATGAAAGGATCGATGGCAACGTCATAGATATTCCGCAATCCGTGGGTGTAGACCTCCATTTCGGAACCATCGGGGCGGACGCGAACGACTCCGCCACCGAGCATAGTGAGAGTGGTGCCGTCGGTGCCTTGGGCATTGACGAATCCGAAGTCACCGACGGCGATGTAGATCCAACCGTCGATACCCATACGGATGCC
>CAMCYT010000074.1 GCA_945885485.1 Prosthecobacter debontii | reverse complement strand
TCGTTCGGCGATTTTTTACGAGAACGAGGAACAAAAAAATCTAGCGGAACAATCCAAGCAAGCGGCTCAGGAAAATTTCGATAACCCCATCGTCACTGAGATCGTTCCAGTCACAATCTTTTTCCCTGCGGAAAATTATCACCAGAACTATTATTTCCTGAACAAGACCCGTAACAGCTACTGCCAATTCGTGGTCGAACCGAAGTTGAAAAAGTTGAAGCTGAAATCTTGATTTTGGTAGGGCGCCATCGCCGATGGCGCCGCGCGGAGCGTAGAGATAAAGAAGACGCTCACAATTCATTCGATGAATACCCGCTTCGCGCGGCTGCCTCGGCGAGGCAGCCCTACCTGCATGGCGGGCTACCTTTCTCTCACGATAACAAAGCTCTCAGCATCGATTTCCAAGCTTTCCGGCCACTGAGTCTCAAACGGCATGAGTTTTCCTCCTTCGATATACCAACCAGGCAGGAGCTTTCCGAATGATCCGGGCTTGTGACCAGCTTGAAAAAAACTATCCGCCATAGGCAGCGGCGGGTGCGGCAGCGACATAGAAACTACTTGTCCGTTCAACGCCAAGCAAGGCAGGTGGGTAATGTTTTTTATTTCTAACAATTCAGTCGCCTTCTTGCTGAAATCGAAGAATCGGCATTGCGTATGAATCGCTGATGATTGTTCGATTTGAGTTCTTAGTCCAGCTCCTCCGATCCATAATGCGCCGTCGTGGGCGACAAAATTCTTCTCGCAGATAAGCTTGCCGCCAGAGGATTTGACGAAACATTCCAGCACGGGACGGATCGAATCGATTTCTAGATCGTGATCCAAGATGTAAAGAGTTGAGCGGCGAGGCAGGGCGTCAAACTGCATGAGTTGATGCGCGTTGCGAGTTTGTGGGTTTGCCTTGTTAGAAAAGCGATGTGTAATGGCCTGAGCCGAGGTTTTCAACAAAGCCGCCTGCACGGTTTGGCGATTCGGCTTGGGTGTCTGGATCGGTTCGCCAACTGCGACGGACAGTCCGTAAGGCACGCCGTAGGGCATTTTCTTGAAAAACTTGCCGCGCTCGAAGGAGAAAATCGAACCCCATGAGCCATCGACCCAGACCGGAAGGATTGGCATTTGGGCGTTTTTTGCGATAATTTCAAATCCCCTTTCCAGTTCGCACAAACCACCTGTGCGCGTTAGCTGGCCTTCTGGAAAAAGCACCACGAGATCCCCGTTGGAGAGAGCTTCAATTGTCGTCCGAATCGCCTCTAAGGGATGTGAACGTCTTATCGTTACCGTACGGAACATTTTTACAGAAAGACGAATGGTTGGGTTAGCCATGAACATTTCATCCATCACAAAACGCACGGGTCGGTCGGAAACGACCGAGAGAAAAAAGGCGTCCGCAAAGGTCACATGATTTGGCAGTATCAACGCGCCGCCACTTTTCGGAATGTTTTCCAGGCCTGTAGTTTTGATTCGGTAAACGGATTTCACCAAGGAGCCGACGAAAAGGCGAATGAAGTCCGCAGGTAAAATACGCAGCACATAAATCGTCATGATCCCGCAAGCCGATCCGATCACGATGAGCTGCATGCGAAAACCCGCGAGCTCGGTCATTTTCAGCGAGTTGGAAATCAGGAACATCAGTTCGATCGCCACCACGGCGACGATACCAGCGAAGCAATCCTGTAGGTTTACGGCGGACTGCAACTCGCCACGTTTATCGGCAGGATAACGATCTTGCATCCATGCATTGAGTGGAGCAAGAAACAGCGCGGAGGAGAGAGCCAATACGCCCAGCGTTAGCAAGAACAAGGCCTCGTGCGGAGAGTCGGTAATAAATTTGAGTAACTGCCCATCTAACAGCTTGAGATAAGCTTCCGCTTTTCCCATCGGAAACAACGCGAGAGCCAGTGCACTGAACGTCATAAGCAATCCACCCAACGGCACCCAGCCGAGTTCGATTTTTTTCCGCAACAACCATGAAGCAAAGCCGAAACCTATCGCCATACCGAGTGATGCGGCAGCCATGAAGATCGAAGATAAAGTTCCGAAGCCTTCGCCGCCATCGGTCATCGCTTTCGCAATTTTGACCGACCATAAATTAACGAACGCCGCAAAGCCCCAGAAAAACGCAACCCCGAACGAGGCGCGACGCAGTCCCTGCTCTTTCCAAAGTTCGCCCAGATCACGGAAATGACTGAACAACAATTTCACGGAAACCGGTGTTTTTCCATGCGCCGGCACTTTCGGGATGGAAAGTGCCGTGCCTATCGCGGGAATAGATAAGCACGTTAGAAGAAACAGTGGGAAAAACGCCGCAGCCCATGCATTTTCGGGCTGTGAACCTAACTCTTTATATCTTTCATCATACCACCAACCCGCAATGATCTGACCCACCAAAAGAGCCAGCATCGCCATCATTTGCTGCACGCCCGAGGCAAATCCTAGATGCCGTGAACCGACTAATTCCTTGTTGATCCCGAATTTGGCCGGACTGAAAAATGCGGCTTGTGTGGCGAGCAGGAAAAATCCAACCAACGCCAGCGGCATATTTTTTATCCAAATCGCCGTAGTGATAAGCGCTAGGATGATGATCTGCGCGATGGCCGAACCTAACAATACATCACGTTTCGAAAAACGATCGCTCATCCAACCTGCAAGCGGTGCGAACAACACGAAAGGTAATGCAATCATCAACCCCGCCCACGACTCCACTGCGTAACCCACCACACCGCCCAACGGAACAAGAATAAACTGCGCGGACTTATCATTAAACGCGTTCTGCGTCTGCTGAACAATCATGCTCCAATAACCCAGCCACTGTCGCTTGGTCGGTTCGCCTTCGGGGGTAACGGTTTCCATGTGAAAAATGTGTTAGATACCTCCGCCCAAGCAGTCGAGCTTTTGGTTCATTTCCATGGCAGGATTGCTTTCACGCGCCTCGCCGACAATCACCGCCGGAACGCCCGCCACGGTCGTGTGCGGCGGGACATCGTTTAATACCACACTACCAGCACCGACTTTTGCGTGTGTGCCGATCTCGACCCGACCCAAAATTTTCGCGCCAGCACCGATCAAGACACCCGAACGAATAATCGGATGGCGTGCACCCGTGTTCTTACCCGTTCCGCCGAGCGTGACTTCGTGGAGGATTGATACATCGTCTTCTATGATCGCTGTTTCGCCGACCACAAACGAGGTCGCGTGATCGAGTAAGATCCCGCATCCAATCGTGGCCGCTGGGTGAATATCCGTGGAAAACACCTCCGAGGAAATGCTCTGCAAATAGAGCGCCAACCAGCGGCGGCCATCTTTCCAGAGTTGATGACTCACCCGATACGTGCTCAGCGCCATGAAGCCTTTGAAAAACAACAAGGGCTCCAGCGGAGAAAAACAGGCAGGATCGCGCTCAAACATCGCCAGTAGATCGCGGCTGCATGCTCTGGCGATCGACTCATGTTTGGTGAAAATATCTTCAATCAGCGGCTCGATTATCTCGCGCGGCATGTCCTCACGCGCCAGCCTACGGCTCAAACGTACGGATAGCGCCTCGGCAAAACTCCCCCGCGAAAGCACGACATCATCTACTAAAGCTCGCAACCCCGGCTCCTCTTCATGTAGCCTCGTGGCCTCGGCGTAGAGTTTTACCCAGAGGTTTTCTAAATTCGCGGCTTCCCCACCGCACAACTTCGTTCCACTCTCTTGCACCGCTGTTTGTTGTTTGTTGCTCATGAAGATTTCCCAAAAATTAGAATACGCCTGCAGAGCCCTCGCTCAACTCGCGAAGACCTATGACGGCAAAACTCTTACTCGTCTTGACGACTTAGCGCAACGTGAAGCTATCTCCGCGAACTTTTTAGTTCAAATTCTCAATGATCTCCGACGTGGCGGAATGATCGATTCCCGCCGCGGGGCCTCTGGCGGCTATTTGCTTTCCCGGCCCGCCAACCAGATCACACTGCGCCAAATTGTTGAAGCTGTGGAACCCTCACAACTCCAGAATACCGCGCTAGATCAAGGCGAATCCGGCTCCTCCGTCCGCCGCGCTTGGGAAAATGTTTCAGTTCAGTTGACCAAAAATCTCGAGGAAATCACCCTAGAATCCCTTGCCAGCCCGACATCTGACCCAATGTTTTATATCTGAAACGACAATCCAGAGCATCAAGTCATTTCGCAAAAACGCTCTTCAGCCATTCATCGACGACTGGAGTCGCCGGGTAATCGGGATCTCCCAGGCTGCGGTTGATTTCCGCGTGTCCTTTGAGTCCGAAACCGTCAAATCCCTGAACCTCCGCTTTCGTGCCGGCCTTTTTCAAAGCATCGCCTAGCGCGCGGGACTGCTTGGCTCCATCGATTCTCTGCACATGGAGAATGAGAAATGCCGGCGAATTTGGTGCGTTGGCGTGATGGATGGGAGAAAGAGATAACTGCCGAGCCTGCTCGTTGCCAAATGCTTGGAGATATGTGTCATGCATCAAATCTCCACCATCAGCAATCTGCTTGGGGACATCGTAACAAGCTCCATCGAGTGGAATAATACCGCGCAATGATTTCGAATTCAGCCCGGCTTTTTTCAAATACGTCATATCTGACCCAACCAAAGCAGAAAGATGCGCGCCGGCACTGTGCCCCATCAACACAACCTTCGTCTTATCGAAACCCAAATCACCAGCTTGCTTCATCAGAAATGCCAATGCATCAGCCACATCCTGCGCTTGTTCTTCCACGGTGTTAGCAGGAACCAGTCGGTAGTTCAGCGACGCGAAAGCATAACCCTCAGCTAAATAATGTGTGGGTTTCAATTCCGTCGCCTTCTTGTCTCCACGTTTCCAACCCCCGCCATGCACGAACACAACCAATGGCGATCCCGCTTTCTCGGGCCGCCAGTAATCCAGTTTCTGCAACGGATCTTTTCCATACGCCAACTCTTCAGCGCCCTTTGCAGTATCGGGTTTTTCTTTCCGCTCCGTAAGGCGCTCGCGGAGCCGATCACCCAGCGGCGACTTTGCAAAAACGCAGGCAGGATGAAGCGCGATAACAGCGAAAGCCGCTAATAATGTGAAAATGGATCGATTCATGATTTTCTATCGAGTTACGATAGATGAAACGCCGTTCGGCTTCATGGGTTGCGAAATGATTTTAAAAAATCACATCGTGCGCTTTTCTAGCAGATCGATCAGGTCAGAGCAGCCTGAATAGAAAGCATCAACAAGCGCTTCACAACGTTCGTTGCGCGCGCTGGAAAAAAGCCCATCCAAATTCGCCATACGGAATGCGGTTACAATCATTTTTTGACGAATGACTATGGCACGTGAAGATGTAGAAAGTTTTGGATCACTTATAGATTCAAGAGTATCGATGAATCGGAGAATTCCTTGGTAAAAAGCCCCCTGATTCAGCCAACGTAGGCCCTTTCCGAATTCGGAATGCCAGATCTCGGCACGATGCGATATGGCATAAGTTTTTCGCTTACCGTCGATATGACTATTGACCAAAGCCGCTCTCTCAAGATCGTTTAAAATGGCCTGCACAGATTTGGAAAACCATGCGGTATCTCTTGCTATATACGCAGGATGTCCCTCCGGATGAGTAAATAACCACGTCAGGATTTCGACCCGGGCATTGACTCCAAATAACTGACGCATCCTGAGGATGAAAGTCTCTGGTCTGACTGGATCTGGCTCTTGGCTCATGCCTCGAAGCGTGTAGCGAGTGAAGTCAGTGGCTTTATCCGTCGGGTCATCTGACACAATTGATTTCCAACTTCCATAGCCATGCGAGCTCATAAACGCCGCGATGCCTCTAACATCTACGGACGGAGCCACCGGCATGCTCATATTGAGGTTTTTCACCCGTTGAACGCTGAGCAGATCGCCGTTTCGGCTCAGCCAATCCAATACTTCATCACGAAGGCGAGCTTCACCCATAGCGAAACCCAATGTGCCTAACAATAACGCCTCAGGATCGATTACGAACGGCACAACTCGTCCACTGGCATTTCCTGCCATACCTAGCGATACCCATTGATCCCAGATGAAATCTGTTAGGGAAGCGCGCAGATGATTTTTAGTTTCATTCCAATCCATGACCAAGTTCAGTAAGAATTTTTTGCATGCGCCCCTCCCCTGACGCGTCGATTGACTGAGTTTGTCGCACCCAATCAATCGCCCTGCGGCAGGTCGCTGCATCTGGAGCAAGCGCCTTGAGATCATCAGCATCACGATCCTCCTCCCGTCCGGCCAAAGCCCAGAATTTCAGAAAGATTTGTCCAAGCCGTCCGACATAACCGATACGCAAACAAGAACCATAAGACCGCTCTTCAAGATCCTGCCAAATCTCTTTGGGTAAATCCTCCAGAGGCCCTATCAACGTGGAGGTGGCGGCATTAAACCAGTTGGTGGGCAGACCTAGCTCAATCGCCACATCCGCCACAGCGTTTCTGATTTCTTCCGGCATCGGATACGCACAGGATATTTCACCGTCCACCTCACCACGCATCGCCAAAACATCCACATCCCGTGTCACACGGGACACCACACCTCTCACCAACAGGGCCGTGCCACCACAAACCACTAGGCGTGATGGAGCCACGCCACGACGCTCCAGCTCCTCTCCTAAAAGGAAAAGCGCTTGCTCCCATTCTGTCGCACCCAAAGCCATATGGATGTTTATACCATGCTTTATGGATGTTTGAAAGAGTTATTTTAGATTTTTAAGCTATAGCTTGCCCAGCGATTTAGCCAGTTTATCCAGTCTTTTATCCAAAGTCCAAAGAGGCGTTTCATGCATGACGGATGAGCAGAGAACATGGGCATCTGTGTAACCGATGCCCTTACCATGCAGTTCATGTTCATCGACGAGAAACAGGACTTCATCATGAGAGCATTCTTGGATCTGTGGCAAATTTGAGAGGAGACTCAAAAAAGCCTTTCTGTCTTTGATATTCCCTACATGCAGCTCCCCAATGATCAACGGATGCGTCGCAACCTCACCTTCCAGCAAGAGATCCTCAAGCAACTTGTTTCCCTGCCTGAGAAAATCGATCCAAACCGATGTATCAACCAATACCATTATCTGCGAGGTATGACCGTGGCCTTTGGTGAACTTCCCGCCAGTTTGGACAGCCTTCTGGCGCTTTCCCGCTGAATCAACAACTTCAATCCCTCATGCAATAGTTGGGTTTTTTCCTTAATTCCCGTTAACTTTGAAGCTTTCTCGTAAATTTCATCGTCCAGATTCAACGTCGTTCTCATGCATATATGTATGCATATATCATATGCTAGTCAATTATTTTATACAAGATCTCCATAACGCCAAATCGATGTGGCAATGATCACACACCAGATCGTGACTGCGATGATTAATCCGAGACCGATTCTCTTGATGCGTTTGTGTGTGAGGAGTTTCAGATGAGTGGTCAAGATGGATAGTTGAAATCCTCTTCATTCAAAAATCAACAATCGTCAATCAAACGAAATGGGTTACGGATCGCTTCATCGCAACGGGCCGTAAGACACTGATTGATGAATGACGATCCGCCGTCGCCAAGAGCTATGGCGGGACAAGTTGCTGATTTTTGATTTGGCTGACGCTCTTCACTTCAACCACCCAGCCGCAAGTTTCTCAACCTGCTTCAAAATCTCATTCGTATCATTTCCCAACAAAGTCGCGTGTCCCATTTTGCGCATACCCGGAGCGCGGCGTTTCCCGTAGAGATGCAGCACGGCGCCGTCGGTTTCTAACAGTGGTGTCCAATCTGGCGGCGTGGTCTCATCCTGCCAGAAATCAGCTAACAAGTTTAGCATGACGCAGGGCGATACGAGTCGGGTGGTCCCGAGTGGAAGTTGGAGAGCGACGCGGAGTTGTTGTTCAAACTGCGAAGTCGCGCAGGCATCGAGGGTGTGGTGGCCGGAGTTGTGAGGACGCGGGGCCATTTCGTTGACGACGAGTGAGCCATCGTGATTCACGAAAAACTCCACTCCCATGATTCCTTGGTAATCCAACGCGACCGCGACCTTTTCCGCGATCTCTCGGGCTTGGGCGGCGGTGGTTTCCGAAATACGGGCGGGGACGATGGAAACATCGAGCACGTGATTGCGATGGCGATTTTCCGCAGGATCGTAAGTTCTCACCTCGCCATTTGCGGAGCGCACGACCATGACGGAAATTTCTTTTTCAAACGGCACCCATTTTTCCAACACCGCGCGTTGTTCACCGAATTGTTTCCAAACCGCCGCGGGATCTTCGTTGCCTTGGATTTTCAGCTGGCCTTTGCCATCGTAACCGAAGTCGGCCGTCTTCAAAACGCCCGGGCCGTTTAGCTCGGCCATAGCCGCCTGTAAATCTGTTAGAGTTTCGATCACTCGGAACCAAGTGCAGGGAATGCCGTGTTGTTTGAGGAAATTTTTCTCGCGCTCGCGGTTCTGGCAAATTCCCACGGCTTCCGGCGAAGGGAAAATTGCTATGCGTTTTTTCACGCCTTCCAGCGTTGCACGCGGAATGTTTTCGAACTCCACCGTGGCAACGGTCGCGAGTTTGCAGAACTGCTCCAGTGCCTCTGCGGAATCGAAAGGAAGATCGATCACTTCATCCGCGACCTCAACTGCCGGAGCCTCAAGCCCGCCAGTCCATACGACAGAACGCACGCCCATCCGTCGAGCAGCGAGGACGAGCATCCGCCCGAGCTGACCGCCGCCGATCACGCCGACGACTTGTTGCTTGTCCAAAGGGAAAAATACCGAAGCTGACATGGTAACAAAAATCAATCCAACTCAGGCAATACAGCCTCGGAAACTTTCGCGGTTTGGTTTTTGCGGAACTCAGTGAGCTTGTCCGCCAACTCCGTATCATTGACCGCCAACATCGCCACGGCGAACAGTCCGGCATTGGTCGCGCCTGCGTGGCCGATGGCAAACGTGGCGGTCGGGATCCCCGCCGGCATCTGCACGATGGAAAGCAAGGAATCTACGCCTTTCAAAATTTTCGATTCCACCGGCACGCCCAGCACAGGGAGCTCGGTCATCGCCGCAACCATTCCCGGCAAATGCGCCGCGCCGCCTGCACCGGCGATGATGCATTTCAAGCCTTTGCCCTTCGCCTGCTTCGCATATTCGACCAGTTTCTCCGGTGTGCGATGTGCGCTGACCACTTCAGCGTGATATTCCACGCCAAAATCTTTCAGCACCCGCGCTGCATGCTCCATCGTCGGCCAATCCGACGTGCTTCCCATGATAATGCCAACACTCATAAGCGGCGAGATTGCCTACACCACCCGCTCACGTCAACATCTGTGATGCATGGAGTGTTTGAAAAAACCTAAATCCCTTGGTTCCGCTCACTAATTTGGCGATTCAGCGTGCAGAAATCATAAAGCCAACCAATCCCGAACACCCCACCCGTCACCAACCAAAGCAAACCGGTGAGAATTTTCCCGAGGTAAAATCGATGAATCCCGAACAATCCTAAAAAGGTGAGGAGAATCCACGCCACCGAATAATCATAATTACCAGTGGTGTAGCGATGATCCGCACGGCGATCCATCCCAGGAATCAGAAATAAATCGATCAACCATCCAACCCCAAGCAGACCTAAGGTGAAAAACCAGATTGCGCCAGTGATCGGCCTTCCGTAATAAAATCGATGAGCTCCGGTGAAACCGAAAATCCACAATAAATATCCTATTGTTTTGCTATGTGTATCGCCGTGCAGTTCATTCATTTCCGTAGTCTGCATCAACTCGCTTTTAAAATCAATCACTCTCATGGTTTGGCTCGCTAACTGCTAAAGTTTGATCCCTACATAAAACCCATGCTCAACGGATATCTGCCAGAAGCTTTTTTTGATGAAATGTTCCACCCAGACGGCACAGTCCGGCCGCATTGCGCGCCGCTCTTTGACCGCATCGCGGCATTGGATCAGAATGATTTTGAGGCTCGAAAAGCGACCTGTGAGCTGTATTTCCTGAAACAAGGGGTCACCTTCAATGTTTACCACGACTCACGCGGCAGCGAACGCATTTTCCCTTTTGATCCCGTGCCACGAGTCATTCCCGCCAACGAATGGGATCATCTCGAATCCGGCCTGATCCAGCGAATCACCGCGCTCAATCTTTTCCTCCACGATATTTATCACGATCAACAGATCCTGAAAGACGGTATCATCCCCCGCTCGTTCATCGAGCAAGCTCGGCATTACCGACCCGAATTCCGCGGCATCGATGTCCCCGGCGATATCTACATCCACATTTGCGGCAGCGATCTGATCCGCGACGATAAAGGCGAATGGCTGGTGCTCGAAGACAACGGCCGCTGCCCTTCCGGTGCATCTTACCTGCTAGAAAATCGCAAGGCACTGAAAAGGATTTTCCCAGATTTGTTCGATACTTCTTCAGTTCGCTCAGTCGATTCCTACCCGCGCGAAGTGTTGGAAATGCTGCGCCACATCGCACCGCGTAAATCCGGCAATCCCGTCTGCGTGCTGCTCACCCCCGGTTGCCACAACAGCGCTTATTTCGAGCATTGTTACCTTGCTCGCGAAATGGGCATCGAGATCGTCGAGGGCCGCGATCTGGTCGTGCGCGACAATGTGGTCTACATGCGCACGACTCGTGGTTTGGAGCGTGTCGATGTTATCTACCGCCGCATCGATGACGATTTTATCGATCCTGTAGTTTTCCGAAAAGATTCCGTGCTAGGCGTCCCGGGCATCATGAATGCCTATCGAGCAGGAAACGTTGCACTTGCGAATGCGGTCGGCACCGGCGTGGCTGATGACAAAGCCATCTACGCATTCGTTCCGGACATCATCCGTTATTACCTTGCGCAGGAGCCAATTATTCAAAGTGTCCCCACCTATCTCGCCGCGAAAGATGATGACCTGCGTTACATCCTAGATCACTTACCAGAGCTAGTCGTAAAAGCCACTAATGAATCCGGTGGCTATGGCA
>CAMCYT010000073.1 GCA_945885485.1 Prosthecobacter debontii | reverse complement strand
CATTTGAGGGGAAGCGTTGGGTGTCGGCAATGTCGCTTGCTGCTAGACGGTCAGCGGTGGCCGAAGCGAGAACGCGTCCTTCCACCCAGAATGGAGCGGAGGGGTGATCCCAGCGAAGGGCGATGGAGCCGTTGAGAGGCATTACCCGGGATAAAGGTTCCTGGACGGTGGCGCCGCCAACGGAGGCAAGGCGTTCGATTTGGGATTCTTGCCATGATGCGAAACCGGAGAGCGTCCACTGCGGAGCGAATTTCCAGAAACCTTCCAACTCTACACCATAAATGTGGCCGTCGCCAGAATTGCGGTTGATCGTGGAAGCCCCTGAAGGTACGGCGACAATGAGATCTGAGATGTCAGTGTAGAAAACCGCCAATGAAAACCCGCTTTTGTCACTCTCTTGTCGGTAGCCAAGTTCTGTGGTGATATAATTTTCTGGTTCTAGTCCGAGAGTCCCGGATGCGGGAACACCTGAACCTGAGGTGATATTGCCAGTAAGATCGTTTAAGTTAGGGGAGCGGAAGGCTTGAGATATCCCTCCATAAAACATCTTATGTTCGTCAATGCTGTAGGTTGCGCGTAGGGAGGCGGATAGATCGTCCCAAGAGTCTTTTGTGGAAATATCTGTGCCTACAGTGGGATTAAAGAATGTTCCGATATCGGCTTTTGCATTCGTGTAGCGAAGACCTGCCGTGATCTCGAATGATTCACCGATGGGACGGATGTATTGGGCGTATGCGCCGAAGAGTTCGTAGGTGGAATCGTCGCCGACAGGACGGTTTTTATTATTAAATACAAATCCGGCTCCAGTATCATTGGAGGCCGTGGAATCAACCGAATCACGGTAGTAATCGAGACCATAGACCAACGATCCATCGGCCACGGGCGACTCCAGTTGGAGGTCAAATCCGAGGGTATCCACCTCATAATATTGAAGACGTCTGTCGACAGGCACAAGAGTGCGATTCTGGAGTTCCCTCTCGGAAGATTCCTGGTAGGAGAGCGTGGCGGTGATTCGCCGGACGGGCGCGGACGCGCTGTCGTCGGTATGGGCAAGGCGAATGTAGCTCAACGAGCGGTCCTGGTCGAAATCACGCGCCAGGAATTTGCCGGGATCGGTTTTGTGATTGCCGTGTGTCCAGCCCGTGTTGCTGGTCGTGGAGTGCCAGCGGGAGACGGCGTCCTGTTCGAGGTCTTGGTGGACTACGGTGAGGGTCGTTTGTGGAGAGATCGCCCAGTCGAAGCGGGCATCGTAAGCCTGCTCCGGGTATCCGGTGCCGCGCATCAGACCGACGGCGGAATCTTCGATATCGCCGAATTCCTTCTCCGATATGCCCAGATGGAGCCCGAACAATCCGCCGATGCCCGTTTGCGTTTCCAAGCGGCCGATGTGACTGCCGCGACCATTGCTACGGTATTCGTAGTAAGAGGAGCCGTGTGAGAAAAGTTGACCGTTAGTCTCTTCCGCGAAGCCTGATGATTTGGTGAACGCGTTGAGAGTGCCGCCTGCGGCATCTGAGCCGTAAAGTACGGAACCTTGGGAGCGGATCAACTCGAAGTGATCCAGCGAGTAGGGATCAATCGTGTTCCAATACTGAACCGGTCCGCCGCGGAAGGTGGAGTTGTTGATACGCACCCCATCGACAAGAAGGAGATTTTGACGACCCGTGAAGCCGCGTATGTAGGGGGAGCCATGGCCATGAGCGGTTTTTTGGACGAGGACACCGGGGGTGAGGCGGAGGGCATCTGGTAGTGTGCGGATGCTGTTTTCACGGAAGTCCTCCGCTGAGAAAGATGAACCAGAGTAAGGAAGATCGCGTAGCGCGGTGGGATTGCGGGTTGCGGTGACAATCAAGGGTTCGAGGAAATCCTGGGCAAATGCGGGCGATGCGCTGAGTGGAAGTAGTAGGCATAGTAGTTTTTTCATAAATGTCGTAAAACAGCCCGTTGCTAGGACTCTTGGTGATGCTCAACAAGAATTAATGATGGATAAAAATTAACCACATTATGAAACTAGTATCATGAAATGTTCGGTTTGATGAACTAAAAAATCGACAAATTGATATAAAATAAGCACTTTTTCAACGTTCTCGCTTATGGATAAAAATCGTTCCATTTCCTCGAAGTCTGGATCGCTCGCGATGTGGTTAGTGGCGAGTTTCGGGGCGTTTGTGTTGGCGGGATCGATTGCTTTGATGGCGTTTTTCCAGCATCTGACGAAAGTGGAAGAGGAGGTTGCACTTGAATCATTGGGTCGGACCAACGCGTTGTTTTTGGATCAGAGTAATTTTCCGCAGAGCAAACACATGGCCGAGCAGTTGGGTCGGGTTATGGGAGCGGATGTGGAGTTTCACGAATCGGTGAGTGGGCAATCTGCCGATGGCCACGCGAGGCGTGGAGTTGATCTGTTAGAAGTGGGATTCAAACTTAAAAACGGACGTGAAGTTTGGTTTTCTCGGAAAGCGGGTCGACCCGGCGCTGTGCCGTTTTGGAAACGTTTGGATGCGCGATTGGCGTTGGGGAGTTTCTGGGCGTTATCGCTTTTTTTTTCGGTTTGGATCGGCCGTAAAGTCACGCGACCTCTCGCAAAATTAGCGGCGGCGATTCCTGATATTGGCGGTGATCAACCGCTGCTTGGTTTGCCTAATTCTGGGCCTCGGGAAATTGTGAGTTTGGCAAATGCGCTCGGTAAAGCGCATGGGTCTTTGGTGGAGGAGAGAGATAAGCGTAGACATGCGGAGCGGTTGGCTTTGTTGGGAAGAATGGCGACCAGTTTGGCGCACGAGGTCAGAAATCCCGTTGCTGCGATTCGTCTGCATGCTCAGTTGTTAGAACGCGTTTGCGGAACGGGTGAAAAAATGTCAGCGGCGTTAATTGTGAGCGAGGCAGAACGCATCGAGTTTCTCGTGAATCAATGGCTGCGTTACGCGAAGCCGGAACCCGTGAAAATGATGCCGGTGGATTTGGTTGAGTTGGTTGCGGATGCTTGTCACGGCCTGAGTTTGCAGGCGAAACATGCGGGTGTGGTGATTCATCAAGAGATCGCTCCGAACTGGCGCGAACATGAGGTGAAAGGCGATAGGGATCGATTGCGGCAGGTGCTGTGTAATTTATTGCTTAACGCGATCCAGAGCATGCCGAAAGGCGGCGAGGTTAAGGTTCGAGTGCTGCGCGGTTTGTTAGAAGTGGAAGATCAAGGCGTCGGGTTCAGCTCCCAAGCACTGGAAAAATTTGGTGAATCGTTTCATTCAGAACGGGAAGGCGGCATGGGCTTGGGCGTCGCGGTTTCGAAGGAGATCATCGAATCACACGGCGGAACGATTTCTGTCGAAAACCTATCAGAACAAGGTGCTGTTGTGCGCATCACATGGCCGAAGCCTCAGGATTTAACATAGAGATTTATGGCAGCGATTTTGATTATTGAAGATGAGCACGCACTGGGGACAGCGTTGTCACTGGCGATCCATCGCTTGGGTCATTCGGCGGTGCTGGCGGCGAGTGGCGCGGCTGCGCTTGAAAAAATCAAAGCGCAGAAGTTTGAGGCGATTGTGTTAGATATAGGCTTACCCGATGTCAGTGGCCTAGAGATTTTGGAGAAGATTCGCAAATCCGGTTCTAAAATTCCTATCCTGATTATCACTGCACACGCGATCTTGGATCACACGATCATGTCGCAGAAATTGGGTGTCGCGGATTACCTGATCAAGCCGCTCGACTTGCAGCGCTTTGAAGAGGTGATTTCCACGTTGGTGACCAAAAGCATCCAAATCGCCGAGCCAAATGAGCCAGCTACGACTTCTCTTATCGGCGCATCGACGAATATGCACCGCGTCTTTTTAGGAATCGCCCGCGCTTGCAGTGGCGATATGCCGGTGATGTTGCATGGCCCATGCGGCACGGGAAAATCGCTGGCGGCGCGTATCATTCACACAAACAGCAATCGCAGTAATGATTCTCTACGCATGATTGAATGCGCGACGATTCATCATTTAGATTCACTGCAAACTTCTCTGGCCGATCCCACCGGAACGTTGGTGCTGGAGGGATTGGATACTCTCGATCCTGCGCTACAGGCAGGTTTAGCGGAGGTGATAGGCCAAGAAAAAATCCAACTCCCGAGATTGGTCGCGACCCTGCAAATAGATCCGCGAGAAGCCGAGGGGAAACAACAGTTGAGATCCGATTTGTTCTATGCGTTCAGCGCGTTATCCATCGAGATGCCGGCTTTGCGTGATAGGTCGGAGGATATACCTGCGTTGTGCCGTTTTTTCTATGGGATGCAGAGTTCTGCTTCGCCTAAATTTGAGATGACCGCTGCCACGCTTTGCTCGCTTCAGGCATACGAATGGCCGGGTAACGTGCGTGAACTGCGTCACGTGATCGAACATGCGCTAGCGATGAGTCATGGCGGACCTATTTTGCCCGGGCATTTACCACCACATGTTTCACAGGCCCTTCACACATCCGGCGGTAAAGTCGTTTCCGGTGAGCTCGATCGAGTGGTGGCGCGTTGGTTGGACTCGCAGCTCGAACTCACCGATGAAGTCGAATGGCAATATGATGCATTGTTGGATCAAATGGAAGTCGCGATGCTACGGCATTTGTTAGAACGTTTTGACCAACGCCCAACCCGCCTTGCAGCCGCGTTGCGCATGAACCGTGCGACGCTTAGGCAGAAGCTCCGAAGAGCCGGGCTTTCATCGGAATCATAGAGTCGTCAGTTTCCGCATAGAACGATTGTGGGCGAAACGCAACAAGACAACTGCGCCCATCGCGCCGAGGAGTGCGCAGAACATATCATTTTGGGTATCCCAGTTATCGCCTTGAGTTCCGAGAAAGGATTCTGCAGCTTCAGCGGAAACGTGAGCGGCCGCCCATTCTAGTAGTTCGTAGATCGCGCTGACCGCCATGCAGAAAGACACGGTTAACACGCTCATCCAGCCGCGCTTGGCGACGATGCGATTTCTCATGAATACCTCTCGGATGAGGATGGCGGGAGTGAGTCCTTGGAAAATATGCCCGATCCTATCGTAGTGATTTCGAGAAAGATCAAAGGCCTCCTTTGCACAATATCCAATTGGCACACGGGCGTAGGTGTAGTGACCTCCAACGATAAGCAGGATCATGTGCAGACCGATTAAAACGATGGAGAGGTTAGAGAATTTCCAGTTTTTCGCTTGAGCGATGAAAAGAGCGATGAACCCCGCAAACACCGGACAAACCTCTAACCACCAAGTGAGTCGATCATAAGGCTCCCACGCCGACCAACCCAAGATGGGCATAATCAGGATGAGGAGGATGACGTTTGGATGGGTTATCATTAGGAAAATCTAAGTTTTAAAGTTTAAACTCCAAGGAAGAAGAATGGGGGGAGAAGAGTGGGAGAGTGAGGGATGGGGAGACAGGTAAGAATCTAGCGAGACGCCGGATGCACGCTCTGCTTTCAAGGTTGATTTCCGTAATGTTGAGAAAGTCCTTGAGCGAGGGCGTTGGCGTATTCTTGAAAAATGGAGGGGAGGAATTTCTCGTCGATTTTACGCAGGCCGAGGTAGTCGCCTGCTTGGATCCGGTTGTAGTCGGGGACGGAATTCATGACGTAGGGTTCCATGAAAATGACGGGGCAGTCATAGAGGCGATTCGCCAAAAGGTTGCGAGCGTAGAGGTAAGGGCTGTCGGGGATAGCTCGAAAATTGGTTCCAGCCGAATGATAAATGAAAGGCGGTAATCCGGAGATTTCCGCAAAGGTTTCTGCAACGGTTTTGCCCACAATAAGTTCTTCTTCATGAGTGCGTTGAAGCAGTTTTTTTAACATTTCAAAACGTTGGTCAGGGAGTCGGATTTCTTCCGACGTGTAGCCTCCATTAAGTAATACGTGGAAGTGGTTGTTTGGGACGAGCGTTGGATTTGCAGGATCACCCCAAGCATCGGCATTGAAATGCAGGCAGAGCACGAGATCGGGTTTGATGGTTTGGTTGACGAGTTCCGCGCGAGCGCGAATTTCCGCAGTTCGGTAGAAGAGTTTTTCGGTGAACAAGCGGATGGATACGGCATCAGTGAGGGAGTCGTCGTTAGCGGCGAGTTCGACGAGGTTCTCGGGACGGAAGGGTGTGATGGGCTCGGGGGTGGTTCGGATGAGGGAGACTTTGGCGCCCATTTCTTCGAGCTGTGGTTTGAGGATTTTGGCGACGAGGAGGGTCATATCGCCTTCGGTGACCGGTTTTGTGTCGCCGATCTGGAACCAGCGACCCTCGATTTTCGCCCATTCGCCGCCGATGTGGCCAGGGTCGATGGCGATGTGGAGATTGGTGAGGGGCTTTCCGGCTGGTCTGGCAGGGAGGTTTGCGCTGGTCTGCCAGTGACGTGGTGTGGGGAGGGTTTTCTCGGGTTGGGCGAAATGGAGGATGAAAGGCGCTTCGTTCAGATCGCTGGAGGTAAGAATTTCAGCCGAATCGTCTTGGATGGTGATGAATTCTTGCCAAGTGGCGTCGGTGGTAAAGATGTCGCGGAGGTGGGTTTCGAAATCGGCGCGGGTAATCGTGTGTTGAAATGCGTTGAGTTGGGTCCAATCAGGAATTCCACCGAGGACGGAGAATACCGAGGGTAGGGGTGGCTTTTCTAATGGAGGCACGACCCGTTTCGGTGGCTGGCGCAGGATGAGGAAAAGCGTGAGCGCAGCTAGGAAAAGGGTGGCGATGATAGGGGCGGGGTTGCGCATACGAGAGAGGTAAACTTTAAACGATAAATTTTAAACTCCAATTGAAGAGGGAAAGAGAACTCTTTTCAATCAATTAGCTCCGAGACTACGGAAGATATGGTTGCCAACTTGCGGTGTAGGGATTTGACTTCCCGCCTATTCAACTTTTCTACCTGTGAAATCCCACGAAATTTTTACCACTATTGATCCCGCCGTTGTTGCTGAAATGCTCGATTGGTTCCGCGCTAATGACAAAGAAGTCTACAAGTCTGTGATCGCGGCACTGGCATCGGATCGCAAGTTGCGCCCAGTGTTTGTGCAGAAGAAATCGCTGGCTGAGCAATACGCATGGGTTCAGAAAACGCTACAACTCCGCGGGTGTGATCCAATCGGTGATCAACTGATGCAGGCGTATTTGATGGCGGCGCAACAGAAGATGCTGGGAATGTTTTGCGATGGCTTGGGGATTGAGCATGATGGCAAGGGATCGGTTTCCGGTGCGTTGCCAAAAGAGCTGGATCCGAAAAAGCTCGATGAGACGGTCGAGAAGCTGGTCGATATTTTTGATCCGAAAATTTTCACTCTGTATCTGTTGTTCTTCAATATGCAGGTAGCGGGTGGTTATGCGGCGCTGACCGAGAAGCTGACTTCCGACGAGCGCTTGAAATTGGCGTAACGTTTTTAAGAAGAGATGCCCAAAGTTTACCTAAAGACCTACGGTTGTCAGATGAATGAGCGCGATACCGAGCAGGTGGCGCGGATGTTCACTGAGGGCGGTTATACGCTCACGCCAACCGAGAAGGATGCGGATGCGATCTTGATCAACACCTGTTCTGTTAGGGATCAGGCGGAGCAGAAGGCGTTAGGAAAAATGGGCATCATGGGCGCGCAGCGGCGGGAGCGCTCGCATGTGGTTTATGGTTTCATGGGTTGCATGGCCCAATCGCGTGGACAGGAACTTTTCGACCGTATCCCGCATCTCGATGTGGTGGTGGGCACGCAGAAATATCACAAGGTATTTGAATATGTGAATGAGATTTTGAAACAGCGCTTGGAAGCGCGGATGGACGATCCGGCGCTTGCATTGAGCGGGACTTCCGTGTGCGACATAGCGGAGGAAACCGATTCTCAAAACACGATCCGCGATCACCTGCCGAAGGCGCGTAATGCATCGGCTTTTGTTTCCATCATGCAGGGCTGCAATATGCGTTGTTCGTTCTGCATTGTTCCTGATACTCGCGGAAAAGAGCGGGGTCGGCCAATTACTGACATCGTGAAAGAGGTTGAGTTTCTCGCGCGGCAAGGAGTGAAAGAAGTCACTCTGCTCGGGCAGATTGTGAATCTTTACGGCCGCACAGAATTTTCGAAAGTGGACGGAAAATCGCCATTTGTGCAGTTGTTAGAAGCCGTGCATGAAATTGATGGCATTGAGCGGATTCGTTTTATCTCGCCACACCCGATTGGATATCGTGACGATCTGGTAGCTGCATTTACGTATTTGCCAAAACTCATGTCGCACATCCATTTCCCGATGCAGAGTGGATCGGATCGGATTTTGAAAGCGATGCGTCGTCCTTATAAAGCCGAAAAGTTCATCGAGATCTGCGAGAAGATGAAAACGGCAAGACCGGATCTTGCGATCACGACAGATATTATCGTGGGTTTCCCGGGTGAGACGGAAGAAGATTTCCAAGCTACCATTGATACGGTCGAACGACTCAAATTCGATAATGCATTTGTGTTCCGTTACTCGAAGCGCAAAGACACACCAGCTGCGGAGATGGAAGATCAGGTTCCTGAAACCGTGAAAGAAGAGCGCAACCAACGGCTACTTGATGTGGTCAATCGTTTAGCGATGGAAAAACACGCGGCGATTGTAGGCACCGTGCAAACCGTGCTTTGCGAAGGTCCTTCGAAATATAATACCGGCACGCTATCTGGCCGGACTCCTCAGAACAAAATCGTCATCTTCGAAGGCGATGTGGAGCGTTTGACTGGTGAGATCTTGGATATCGAGATCAAGGAATCGACCGGGTTTACGACTTATGGCGTGCCGGTTTTGGTGGGTGTTTGATTTCCTTTCCAAGTCCCTTATGGGAAATGGCTAGAAACTGGAATATTTCCTTTGAGTATGTAATAATATGACGACAATCTTCGTTCTATGGAATCCATGTTCCCAAAATACCTCCACCACACACCATCTATCAGGCACTTCGCCATCGGCCTAGGCCTCGCTCTTACGTCGACCGTTTTCGCCCAACTCCCACTCCAGAAAGGCGATACTATCGGCATCGTAGGCAACGCCCTCGCGGATCGCATGCAGCATGACGGCTGGGTTGAAACTGTCATCCAAAGCAAGATGGCTGGCCAAAACCTGTCGTTCCGCACTCTCGCTGTTTCCGGTGATACCGTGACCTCCCGTCCGCGCAGTAATGGGGTGCCTAAACCGGAGGATTACTTGGCTACTTGCAAGGCGGATGTGATTTTCGTGTTCTTCGGTTATAACGAATCGTTCGGTGGACATGCAAAACTCCCGCAGTTTAAAGGCGACCTTGTAAAGATGGTCGAGAATTACCAAGCCGCGAAATACAATGGCGAATCGGCCCCGCGCATCGTGCTTTTTTCTCCTATCGCCCATGAGGACCTGAAAGATCCGCTCTTACCCGATGGCACGGTGAACAACGCGAATCTCGCCTTTTATACAGAGGCAATCAAACAGGTCGCTACGGAAAAGGGCGTCGCGTTCGTCGATCTTTTTAATCCCTCAAAAGAACTCTACGCGAAAGCGAAAAATCCTCTCACTCTCAACGGTGTGCACCTGCTGCCGGATGGAAATCGCAAGATTGGCGAAGTAATCGCCACAGCTCTAACAGGAAAAATCGTTTCCTCTTCAACAAAACTAGAGCCACTGCGTCAGGCGGTAATCGACAAAAACTGGCATTGGCACAATCGCTTCCGTGCGACGGATGAAAACGACATGTGGGGTAGTCGCGCCGGATTAAGTTTCGTCAATAAGCAGACCAATGCTGACACGCTTCTCCACGAAATGACCATGCTCGACGTGATGACCGCCAATCGCGACGCGAATATTCACGCGCTCGCGCTGGGAAAAAAATACAAGGTGGACGACTCAAATGTTCCGAAACCGATCGAAGTTATTTCTAACGTTGGCGGAGGCAGCAAGAGTTCGATCGCAGAAAAGGAAGGCAGCTCGGAATACCTCAGTGCCGAGGAGAGCCTCAAAAAAATCAACGTCCCGGAAGGGTTTGCGGTGAATCTTTTCGCCGATGAATCGAAGTTTCCCGCACTCGCCAATCCGGTGCAGATGCAGGTGGACACGAAAGGTCGACTCTGGGCCGCTTGCTGGAGCACCTATCCAAAATGGGAGCCGCTCAAGGAAATGACCGACAGCCTGTTGATTCTGCCCGACGAAAACCGCGACGGTGTTGCGGATAAGGCGATTGAGTTCGCTAAGGTGCACAACCCGCTCGGCTTCGCTTTCTGGGGCGGTGGTGTGATCGTGGTTTCGCAGCCCGATATCCTTTTCCTTAAAGACACCGACGGTGATGACAAGGCGGATGTCCGTATCGTGCTGTTGCAAGCTACGGGATCGGCAGACACTCATCATGCGGCGAACAATTTCACTACTGGCCCGGACGGCGGGCTATACTGGCAGAGCGGCATTTTCCTTCAACACAACTACGAGCATCCGTGGGGACCGTCGTTGGCTTCGACCGCATCCGGCATGTATCGTTTTTGCCCGCGCCGCCATACCATCCAGTTCATCGCCGCAAACAACCCGAACCCACACGGTACGAGCTTCGACCGATGGGGTTATCTCTTCGCCACCGATGGTACGGGTGGTAATGCCTTCCAAGTGCGACCCGACGGAAACGGTTTCAAAATGTTTCCTCTTCTCAAGAAGGAAGTTCGTCCAGTGCCGGCGAGTGTAATTGTTTCCAGCTCGAATTTTCCCGAAGATATCCAGCAGAATTTCCTGATCTGCAATACGATCGGCTACCTCGGCATCAAGCGTTATGATCTCAAACGCGACGGCCACACGTCTGAGGATACAACTTTTAAACAGGGCGAAGTTTGGGGTGAACCTACCCCCGATTTTCTGCGTAGCGATGATAAAAACTTCCGCCCCTCTGATGCCGAGTTCGGGGCTGACGGCGCGCTCTACGTTGCTGATTGGCATAACGTCATCATCGGTCACATGCAACACAACATCCGCGATCCCAAGCGCGACAAGAAACATGGACGCATCTACCGCATGATTTTCAAGGATCGCCCTTTGCAAAAGCCCGTTGCCATCCACGGTCAGCCGATTTCTGCTTTGTTAGAAGCGCTCAAGCATCCCGTTGATGGGATTCGCGAACGCGTTCGCACCG
>CAMCYT010000072.1 GCA_945885485.1 Prosthecobacter debontii | reverse complement strand
AATCGACTCTCTCATTTTCGGATACGCATCGACCGCCGCCTGGAAGGCTGGATCAAACTGATGAATCTCTGGGGCACGAGGATCACTCAGCGTATTCGGAAATTTCACTGCCCAAAGCACTCCGTTTGCTATCCGCCCATATAACTCACCGTTGATAAAATTGGCGATTCTACCAAACATCAAACCCAGCGGAGCCACCACGCACATACCATCACCTAAAGCCGTCCATGAAACTTTGTATTTCTTCGCATAGAAAAACGTGAAAATCATCATCCCGAGAATACCTCCGTGACTCGCCATCCCGCCTTCCCATACTTTGAAAATTCCGATTGGATTATGTAACACGCTGTCAAAACCGTCGCGTGGAATCTGATAAAACAGCACATACCCCAGACGCCCGCCTATAAACACCCCGAACAAGGCCGCAGCCGCGATAAAATCTGCAGTCTTTTCTGGCTCCAAAACCCACAGCTTTTTCTCGGCCAGTCTTTTCAGCAAAACATATCCCAAAAGAAACCCCACGAGATACGCTAGTCCATACCACCTCAACGCAATACCTCCCGTAATCTCAAAAATTACTGGGTCTAAATCATGCACATAAATCGCGAACACGGCGTGAGCATGTACACTCGAATCGATTCGTCAAAGAATCAAAACGATACGAATTATTTGAACGGAAATAAGTCCGGCTGGCGTTGCTCGGGAATAACGAACAAGGGATCCAATCGGTCCAGATATTTGGTGATCGAGTCTTTTCGAGGATTCGACTGCGTCTTCAAACGTGATTTCAATGTCAGGTAATCATCAAAAGCTCCACTCGTCTCCCTTGCACGAGTGATTTCGAACCAATCAAGATAATCGCGAGCACGCTCAGATTTAGCAACCATGGTATTCCGAGTCTCTGATAATTTCGTGAGTGATTCCGTTAAACCTTTGGTTTCACCTCCCACCCATTTCGTCAGGATGATCTGGTACTCACTCAAAAGTGGTCGAAATGACGGAAAACAACGGAAACTCAACCTCACCAATTCCTCTTCGGTCAGTCGAACCGCTTCCATTCGTTCCGCTTTGGAAAGCGCAGGAACCCTATCCCATTCCGCAATCGGAACCTCCATCAGCGAGCCCTCAACCTTGTGATATCTGATTTTTAAAGCCCGCTCTATTTCCTGATCCGTATTCACCACACCTATCGCCTCTGCTAGTGGAGCTACTCCCTTATCCGCTAACTGCAATGCCCACCATTTTGAAAGGCTGCTTTGCGATAAATTAAGTTCAGGAAAATGCTGACGAAGCAATGTCGGAACCTCACCGCTATACGATGAAACTTCTTTTAAAAAACTTCTTATTCCCGCTTTCCCGTCCGGTTGTTCGCTCAATGCCATCACCATCGCACCAGCGGATACTCGAAATGCGGCTTTAGATGCAGCATCCAAGGCCAGATAGCCTGCCTCATCTAATTCAAAAAGCTGTTTCATCTCAAATAATCCACCATGACGGAACAAAGCATCATACATGCGCCTATCTGATTGCCCCAATCGCCAAGATATAGCCTCTGCTATTCCTTCAACCAACCACGGTGCCACCGTATAAGGCACTTGCGTATCAGACTTAGGCGCATTTTTTAATGATCTGGCCAGCACATACCCAGCTATCACCGCTCGCTGATAAGATTCTTTCTGCAATCCACGACTGAGGTTTACAAAAATCCCCACCTCATAACCCACTTCATTAAATGAAACCTGCCACACAGTATTGCGCAACGGAACAGGATCACCGATTTTCCCACGCAACTCTATAATCACAGGAACCTTCCACTCGTCTTTTTCCTCTAACAATCGTAAGAGTTCATCTTTGGTTTCTTCCGCCAAATTAGCGGCTATCGCGCGTGTCGCAGGATCAGAACCGGATATTTTAAATTGGCGGCTCCGGCTAGTCACAACCATATCTTTACCGAATTTCGGCTGGAGATCTTCAATCGGAATCGCTTTGGGCGCGGGTTGATCTTTTAAATCATCTTGCCCATATATGCTGGAAGAAATGCCAAGAATCATGATTCCCAGCTTCGTTAAACATTTCCATGAGCACGTATTCATCAAATTTCAAAAATGGATTTATGAACATGCGTAAACTACTAAAGGAGTGACGACCTCAGAAAGGTGAGTCTCCACCGTCGGCATCTTCGTTCGATGAAGATGGATCTAGGATCACACGTTTATTTTGGATTTCAAACTTCGACATTCTTTTTAAACCTAAGTCAATTTCCGGTGCTAATGTATCAGCGATTTTAGTGTAATCAGAAAACACAGCCCGAAGAAATCCTTGCGGAATACTGAGTTTACCAAAGCGCCCACCAATTTTCGGCATCACTGAGGAATCATTAATATCCCCTCCATGAAGATAGATATCGGTCGCTATCCCCTTTTCATCCTTACTTTGTTTAAGCTGAATATACATCGAGACAGTTATTTCGTGCCCAAAAACTTCACGCAAGATGATGACCTCAGCTAAATCTTTTTTAAGTCTGACCAAGACACGCTTAATCGATGCATCGCTTGCAAGCATACCACCCTGCTTCACGACCAATTCATTCTGCAGCATTTGATTGATTTCAGCCTCAGTTAAAGTCACCGAATAATTACCCTCCAATGCCTTAGACAGGACTTCATGCAAATTTCTTGAAGAACTCGTGGATGATTTATAGCCATCGATATCGGACAAATTTTGCGGCTGCAGAATCGTATAAATAACTAAGACAATCGCAAAGCACCCCACCAAAATAGTAAGCCGAATTAGCTTTTCGTTCAGACTCAAAGGAATCTTAGGCCTGGGATCAGACTGAGGTTTAGATTTAATCTCTTCTTCTTGGTCTTGTTCTTTCTCTTCCTCTATCATGGTTCTCTTTAGTGAAATTTTGTATAAATCAGCCAAGCTCAATCCGTAGACGCTTTAGCCGCTGGTGCTGGTGCTGCATCGGCTTTCTTCTCGGTCGGTTTATCTGCCTTCGCGCCCTTCTCGTATGAACTAGAGCGGTAGTCAGTTTGATAAAATCCGGCACCTTTGAAAATGATACCGCAACCCGTGCCCAGCAAACGCCGCACACTCCCCTTGCACTCTGGATCCGGGCATTCGGTCAGCTTCGCATCATTCATACTTTGAAAAACTTCAAATCGCTTTCCACACTCAGTGCATTCGTAGTCGTAATTTGGCATGGTCGATTTTAATAAAGGTCATTTCGCGCCTGAAATCCGGCACGCTCAAGACACAATAGAGAACCCTTTCAAATCTGGCAACGCGGCAATTTCCTCTTCGAAGACCGATTTAATGTGATGCGCCACCACTGAATCTTCACGCAATTCCCTCAAAAAATCAGCTAACTCGCCGTTTTCACCGGAAACAATCAATTCTACCGTGCCATCTAGCAGGTTCCGCACCGTCCCAATCACGTCGTATCCACGTGCCAAATCCTTGGTGGTGTATCGGAAACCCACCCCTTGCACCCGCCCTTCGTAAATGACTCGTTTTGTTTTCATGCGGGGATTCTTGGCGGAGCCTTCAGAGAATTTCAACTAGCTCTTACCTTTCTTGCGCGAATACTTCTGGTGTTTCTGAGCAATGGGAGCCGGCCCGCTTTTCAACTGCGCAATCTGATCCCGGATCAGCGCGGCTCGCTCGAATTCAAGCTTGGATGCCGCGATCCGCATTTCCTCTTCCAACTCCGACAACACCCGCAGCTTATCATACGTATTTTCATCCTCTGCCACCAACGAAGCGTTGAGCTTATCCGCATGCTGTCGGCCTTTCTCATACGTGTGCAAACTTTGCTGAACCGCTCGTTTCACGGATTGAGGTGTGATTCCGTGCTCTTCGTTGTAAGCAATTTGACGAGCGCGCCGATATTCCGTCACGTTGAGGAGTGCCTGAATCGAATCCGTCACCACATCTGCGAACAACACGCACTCACCATTCACATGACGGGCCGCGCGACCCGCCGTTTGAATGAGCGATGTTTCATTACGCAAAAACCCTTCTTTATCCGCATCCAAAATACACACGAGAGAAACCTCAGGTAGATCGAGTCCTTCCCGAAGTAGATTGATTCCAATCAAAATATCAAAGGTCGCGGCACGGAGCTGACGCAAAATTTCCACCCGCTCAATCGCATCGATATCTGAATGCAGATAACGGCATTTCAATCCGGTAGATTGTAAATACTCCGCCAAATCTTCCGCGGTCTTCTTCGTCAACGTCGTCACCAACACCCGCTCACTTTTTTCAACCCGCTGACGGCACAACTCAATCGTCTCATCGATCTGTCCTTTCAACGGACGAATGATCAGCACCGAATCTAACAATCCCGTTGGCCGAATAATTTGCTCAACCACCAATGGCTTGCCAAGTTTGGTCGGGTCGAAATCATCCACCGACTCTTCGTTTCCGGATGCTTTGACTTTGATCTTCTTGAAATCGATAGGCGTGAAATTCTCCTCACCACTCCGAGGCTTCACCGGAATAAACTTACGGTTCTCAGGCCGTGAATTGACAATATCGAACGGCCCAGGCGTCGCTGAAACATAGACCCGCTGATTTGTCATTTCCATGAACTCATCGAAGCGCAACGGACGGTTATCCAAGGCCGATGGCAAACGGAAGCCATGTTCCACCAAGGTGGTTTTGCGACTTTTATCGCCTTCAAACATCCCACCCACTTGCGGAATAGTCGCGTGTGATTCATCGACCAATAACAGGAAATCACGCGGAAAGAAATCGAGCAAGGTATGTGGACGCGATCCCGGAGGACGACCCGTTAAGTGGCGCGAGTAGTTTTCGATTCCCTGACAGAAACCCAATTCATTCATCATCTCCAAATCATACTCGGTCCGCATTTTTAAACGCTGCGCCTCAATCAACCTGCCGTCTTTTTCCAATTCATGAACCCGCCCATCGAGCTCCGCGCGAATATTCTTCATCGCCACTTTCATCTTATCCCCCGCCGTGATGAACTGTTTGGCCGGATAGAAGGTATGGCTTTCCAGTTGCTCGATGACTTTGCCGTTCACCGTATGAATCGATGACATCCGCTCCACCTCGTCGCCGAAAAATTCCACACGTATCGCCGTCTCATCGAGATACGCCGGATGCACTTCGACCACATCGCCACGCACCCGGTATTTACCCCGACCAAACGCAATGTCATTTCTCTCGAAAAGCAGACTCACGAGAGACGAAAGAAATTCTTCACGGGTCAACGACTGCCCCACCCGAACCGGCAACATCATATCTTTGTAATCCTCCGGCGAACCCAATCCATAAATACACGAAACCGATGCAATCACGATCGTATCGTCACGCGTTAGCAATGATCCCATCGTCGATAGCCGCAAGCGCTCGATCTCCTCATTCACCGCCGAGTCTTTTTCAATATAAGTGTCCGAACGCGGAATGTAAGCCTCGGGCTGATAGTAATCGAAATAAGAACCGAAATACTCCACCGCATTGTGCGGGAAGAAATTTTTAAACTCTGAGTAAAGCTGCGCCGCCAGCGTTTTGTTATGACTCATGATCAGGGTCGGCTTGCCATGAAGCGCGATCAAATTTGCCATCGTAAACGTCTTACCCGAACCCGTTACACCTAGCAAAGTCTGATGCTTGTTACCCGCAGCCAGAGATTTCGAGAGCTTCGCTATCGCTTGTCGCTGATCGCCCTGAGGCTCATATACACTGGAAAGTCGAAACGGCATGTCGGAAGGAACATGATCCCTGTAAAATAATTTTCCAGCGAGGAATCAACACGCGACAAATCAGCCTTTTCGGTGTTGATTGCAACCCATGGCTCAAAAAGCGCCCCTCAAATCCATTTTGCTTGTCCCCCTCTTCATCGCAGTGGGCTATGGGGCGTATTGGATCACCATCAACCTCGCTCCAAAAAAGCAATCCCCCTCCCCCCAAGAACTAACCCAAACCCCGTCAGTCAATTTCACTTCACCTAAAATATCTCCCTCGTCGCGCATCACTCGCAAGCCTGACACAAACACCGACACCGAAGCCCTCGAAAACGGCGCTCTCCGCAACCAACGCGCCATCGTCTTCAAAGACGAAGCCGCCATGCAGGCCTTCCTCGTAAAACTCGGAGATAAAGTCAAACTCCTCGGTCAAATCGACAAACTCCATACCCTTCTCGTCGGTTTCAAAAATCCCAGCGACCTCGATGCATTACTCGATGGCGAAGAAGAGCTCTCGATGATTTTCCCCGTGAACATTCCTTCATTCGAAAACGTCGGCCCACAGGACGGCGCGGTCGCTTTGGAAAACAACCTCCTGAAATGGCTAGGCGTCGAGTCGGACAACTCGCTCTGGGGAAAAGGCATCACCATCGCCATCCTTGATACAGGGATCGCCGATCACATCGCATTTAAAAACGCCATCCAACGCATCAACCTTGTTCCCCTCCCCAGCGATCAATCCACCCTCAACGGCCACGGCACCGCAGTCGCCTCGGTCATTTTCAGCAATAATCCCTACGCACCCGGCATTGCGCCATCCGCCACTCCGCTTTCGGTTCGCATTGCCGATGACAACGGAAGTTCTAACAGCTTTCTCATCGCGCAGGGAATCATCGCCGCCGTCGATGCCGGTGCCGACATTATCAACATTTCACTTGGCGGTAGCGGGCAGAGTGCATTGATCGACAAAGCCCTCGCTTACGCCGAGGAAAAAGGCGTAAGCGTCGTGGCCTCCGCAGGAAACACAGGCACACAAGGTGTGATGCAACCCGCTGCGAGCCCGGGCGTCATCGCTGTCGGTGCCGTCGATGCTACTAACCAATCCATGAGTTTCTCAACGAGCGGCAATCAGGTAGCGATCTCATCTCCCGGATACGGAGTCAACGTCGCCTACCCCGGCAACAAAGCAGCACGTGTCAGCGGAACTTCGTTTTCCAGTCCCATCGTCGCTGGCGTGATTGCCGCCGTCGCCAGCTCCTCGGGAAGCCCAACGATGTCACCTCAACAATCCACCAATCTGGTTTTATCTAACTTAAACGATATCGGAGTCGCCGGAAGCGATCCTTATACCGGTGGTGGAGTTCCTGACTTAGGCACAATCATGAATCTCGGCACCAAAGGCAGATACGACGCCTCGATCAATTCCATCTATCAAACCGATGGCAATCAACTCAACGTTCTTATCCAAAACCTCGGCACGGAAACCATCATCAATGCCGGCGTTTCCATTAATATCAACGGACGTTCCATCCAATCAAACATCACCACGCTTGCACCGATGGAAACTCGTGTCATCACAATCCCTAACAGCATTTCCGATCCAGTTCAAGTCAGCAGCACCATCCAACTCTCTTCTGGTCAGACTGACCAACGCCCTCAAAACAACTCGATTTCTCAGCAAATCCAAGTGACCAAATAGCCATCCAAGCTCCAAGCTATTTAGGAGCTTTGACGACTTGATACCAAACCTTGTCACCGTAAATTTTACTGCCGTCTTTCGTAAGCAGTGCGGACATATCAATGAGATGGAGGTAGTTCTCTTTCAATGGACCAATGTCCAAAGTTAACTTCAAGCCATCAGGTGAAAGCACTGAGCTATTCAGAACCAACTCTTGTTCATCCGCTTTGGGAGCACCATAGGCTTGGTGGTATTCATACGTATGACTTTTGACCGTAAGTTTTTTGAGACTCGCTGGGTCGATCGCTTGGCTGAATATCAGTTCAAAACCTTTCGGCAATGCCTTGATTTTTTCTAACTCAGCATAGGGCTTACCATTCCATTTAATGCGAGTAATCCCTTTTCCTCCAGCCCATGAAAGTTGGGTTTTACCAACATAGATCGAACCATCCTTACCAAAAGCGGTGCGGTTGCTTCCGATTCCCAAAGGTGATTTATCAAACATCGTGACGAGGCCTGTTTGGAAAACTCCATCAACTTCATCGTCGAGCACACGGATCATGGTTGGCTGATTCATTTCACCAATCAAGGTTTGACCCGCTATCCCTTTAGGAACTGCGCCTTCAGGCAATATAACCGGCCATGTGGGAGAGTTTGCTAACTCACCTTGTGGGAAATATCCCGCTGCGGGTTGTTGCATTTTGTTCAACTCAGGAACTGGAATCTTCAGTGGAATTCTTCCATCCCAATCTTTTCTCCATACCAACGATGCTGGATGCCCGTAGAAACCGTCTTTTTTGATATCATAGAGAGGACTAGTTGGACGCCAGTCACCTTGGTTATCTGTGATGAGAAGTCTGCCTTTAGCGTCGAATCCAATTCCGTTCGGGGAACGCAATCCATCAGCATAAGGCTCCATCTTCTTACCATCCGGTGAAAGTTTTAAAACCCAGCCGCGCCATTTCACACGTGCATACATACGGCCAGCTTTGCCTTTGTTTTTACCCCACAGTTTTTTATCAGACATTCCCTCGCGATCGACTTCGCCAACCTCCGAAAATTCACCTCGGATTTCACCAGCCATGGACGCGCCGTTCGATGCAATACCGAGCACGATATAAAGATTTCCCTCTGCATCTTTTGCCGGTCCGTAAGCGAACTCGTGATAGTTTCCAGACATACCGAAATCATCAAAAACGGTTTCATATTCGTCAGCAGATCCATCACCATCGGTGTCTTTCAAACGAGTAAGCTCTGCCCGCTGCATCACTAGAATACTTCCATCTTTTTCTATAAGCATGCCGAGTGGCTCTTGCAGACCACTGGCGAAAAGCGACCATGATTGATTAGTGGGATTATAAAACATCACTTCGCCACGATGAAACGCCACGGCGATGCGGCCATCTGGCATGGTGTCCATCGCACCAACCTGAGGATCAATCCCAGCTGGGTTCGGAATGGTATCGAAACTGAAATAATCCGTCCATGCGGACGCAACAGTGCAGAGAGATAAGAGCGAACAAAGAATACGAAGTTTCATTTTTAAGATAAGTTAATACGGGAGAGCCTTACCGGAGAGCCGAGTCTCCGACCGGCTTCAGAGTTTATTTGAAAGTAACGTTAATCGTGAACGCCGCTGTATCAGCCCCTTTGAGCGTGAGCGTGGAACCTGTCCATTTGCCTTTGTCGCTAGTGTAAGCGACTTTTTGATCTTCTGGGAAATTCAAAACCACCGGAGCCGAAGGAGTCGGGGTCAGGGTGAAACTGCGATTGAAACCACCACCATTTGCGATAGCGGAAAAACTCTCCGTTATCAGGCGATCACCTAACTGGTATTTGAAAACCGGCAGTCCTTTTTCAATCCGATATCCGGCGAATTTTGGTTCAACCGCATTCTCAAATGGCGATCTAGCTTCGACGTAGCGGATGCTTCCTAAAACTTTAGCTAAACTGCTACCATTTCCTTGCCAGTAGGGATAACCATCGATGAACCCACCGTTCCATGAATAGCGCAAACGGCACTCACCCGCATCCCAGCAAAGGGACATGGTCGAATCCAATGCCACCGCAACCGCCGCCGGCCCCGCGTTCGGCATAAATATCCTCTGAATCTGTGGGCGCTTGGTCTGCACCGGAGAAGACACATACGGATCCCCTTTTTTTGCTTCTTTAACTTTTACACCATCGGCCACTTTCATGACGTGTGCATAAATTTCACGCAGTCCTTCATCACCAACGTGAACCATGGATGGCATTTCGATGACATTCGGGCGCTTCTTACTCGGCTTAACACACCACTTCAAAAAATCGTCAGGTTTGCCGTTATAGATACTACGGATTTCTGCCAGAGATGGCCCTACGATCATTTCATCGAGCATGTGACAGGCCGAACAATTGGTCGTAAAAAGTTGAGCCCCATCAGGCTTCTCCGCGAAGCCAAGTGTGGTTAAAGATAGAAAGGCTAAGAAAAATTTCATGTGAGTTTTCTAAAGGAGGATTCGAGATACACCATACAACGCACTTTCCAAGGGGGATTTTTCAAATCCTTTTCTTACCCCAAGGAACTGCTATCGATCGCCCTATCAGCGATCTTACTCCAACTCGCCCTCCACCATCAAAACCGAATCTCTCCCCTCAATCTCAGAGTCCTAGCAGACGCAGTTCTACTTACGCCCCTGATTTTCATGGGATTTTGATGAAATAACCGTAACTCTCACAAGAAACATGGCTCGTTGGTGAAAATAGCATCCCTGTCCCGACGTTTTCTGAATCACAACCCACGCAAACTCTCATTCCGTTAAAAAACCCACCCATTTCCATCAATCATGATCAAACAAATCACTCTGGCTTTAACTCTCGCCATTACCGCCTCGTCCCTCGATGCGGCTGAGCGCAGGCCAAACATCCTGTTCATTCTCGTCGATGACCAATCACCCTTCGACTTCAACTTCTACAACCCACAATCCACCCTCGATTCACCCAACATCAGCCGCATCGCTTCCGAAGGAATGATCATCGACGCTGCGCATCACATGGGCTCTTTCTCAGGCGCAGTTTGCACTCCCTCGCGCCACATGATCGCTTGCGGTCGCACGGTCTGGCATTTGCCAATCGGTCCCAGAGCCAACGATTGCCCGCCCAAGCTTGAGCAAAACACCATCGGACCCGTCTTTAGCCGTGCAGGCTACGCCACAATGCGCACTTGCAAACAGGGCAACAGCTACACCGCTGCGGACAAACTCTATGACGTCGTCCACGATTCAACCAAGCGCGGTGGCACCGCCGAATCTGGCAGCGCCTGGCATGCCGACCGCGTGCTCGATTACCTTTCGGAAAGAAAAGAGAAAAAGGACGAGCGGCCGTTCTTCATCCACTTCGGCCTCTCTCATCCACACGACACCCGCGATGGCACACCGGAGTTGTTAGCGAAATACGGAGCCACCAACCACACCGACCCATCCATCGCGCCACCCGCCAATCCCAAACAACCCACTCTCCCGCCGAACTGGCTACACGCCCATCCCTTCGACAATACCGAGATGAATGTGCGCGATGAAATTGCAGCCAGCGGTGTATGGAAACGCCGCGACGAGGCAACGATCCGCAACGAGATTGGTCGCGACTACGCTTGCTCCGAAAACATCGATATCCAGGTCGGTCGCGTCCTCGATAGGCTGAAAGAAATGGGCGAACTCGATAACACCTACATCTTCTACACCGCCGATCACGGCATCGCGATCGGTCGCCACGGCTTGCAGGGAAAAC
>CAMCYT010000071.1 GCA_945885485.1 Prosthecobacter debontii | reverse complement strand
ACAATAATGGCGATGAAGAGAGCTGAAGTAAGAAGGTAAGCAGGTTTGGCTTTGGCGAGAAAAGCGAGGCGCTGAGGCTGTTCACAACCTGCCCATACACAATAGGTTAGCGTGCAGATCAAGATCATCGCCAGAGCGAGGTGAGTGGTGATGATGCCTGGTGCTAAGCCGCTGTATACGACTCTTGCTCCCATGATGGCGTTGGCTAAAACCAAAATTAAAGATGCAAACGATATCCAGAAAATTAGAGGACGATTTTTTCTAAATGAAAAGGAAGCGATGAAGGAGGCGAGTGAGAAAAATCCCACAGGTAGGGAGCAGAGCCGGTTGATGAACTCGGTCCAAACATGTCGTGGGTTGAATTCATTCTTCAAGCTATCCACCGTGATGGACTTGGGATCGCGGCCCATGCGCTCGGCTTTCTTTTGGAATTTTTCAATCGGAAGTTTGCTGAAATCGACCTGATCGACGTGTGTCGGAGGAATCAAAAGGCCCCAACACGTTGGCCAGTCTGGGCAGCCCATGCCAGCTCCCGTTACGCGAACGGTGGCGCCGACAAATATAAGCAAAAGAAGCGAGATTAAGGCGGCAAGCGTGAGTTTTTGGAAAAGATTATATTTCATGTTTACGCAATTTTCGATTGCATCAAATAAACGCATTGCACGAGGGGTTATTGCAGACGATTTCTAGAATGGTTGGCAATTTGTTTTACATTAATAGAGCAGTTGTCTGGCGTCGCAACTTTTAATACTGATTGATTTATGAATCATAAAAAAACGCCTACCTCTTGTGAGGTAGGCGTTTTTGGTAAGATTTTTTAAAAGATGATTACTTCGTGGGTTCAACTTGAACTGGATCACCGACAGGAGCAGCCTCAATTTCTTGGAATTTCGGATAAGGGCGAAGTTTAGGCGTCTTTGAATCGCTCGTGCAGCAACCACATGAGGAGATAAGAATGGCGACGAGACTTGCAAATGTTAAAACGAACAGGCGGATCATAACGGATGTAGTTTTGCGTTAGCGCTAATTTATAAAAATGTTTGGTAAGATGGAGCAAAACCTCAACCGCAAGAAATTTTGCGGGTGAGGTTAAGATTTACTTATTTAGCAGGTGCTTGATAGGTCGTTTTTGGTGCTGCAGTTTGGCAGCATGAAGCTGCGAAGAATGCCGCAACTGTTGCAATAATAGCGATTTTGATGATGTTCATAGTTATTGATTTGTTGTTTTGGTTTGTCAAAAAGTTCAATAAACGATTTGATGATCATAAGATTAACTCTCGAACGCTTTGCGGCAAGGCAAAACGACCGACTTATGGATTTTTGTTTTGGGGTTGGGAATGCGAGTTGACCCACAGCTTGGAGGATCTAAGCTTTTCTCGATGGGAAATGAACGGTTAACAAAGCCATTTTTAGAGACTTGGTTGCGTCGGACACGGAGGCAATTGTCCGGAAGTGGTAGGATCACTGAGTTGGCGTTGATATTAGCTAGGGATGGGTCGTCGTTCACTCAGAGTGATTGGATTTTGAAGCTTCAGGCCATTTTTCATGGGAATGAAGAGCCGAGTATGGAGTTGCTCATCCAGATTGATTCCTTATTAGCTAAGCCTGCTAGAAAGGTAGTTTCAGTAAAATCTGAGGCTTTACTGTTTTAGTGAATTATTCCACGGGTTGGGCGCGAGGGGGCGTCTCATCAACGGGAGTGGCGCGAGGCGGATTTTCATTAACGGGCTGAGCTCGCAAAGGCTCTTTGGATGGTGCTGAGGATGAAGGATCGTAGGGTAGAGCACGTGGTGGTTGATTACGATTTGGGGCAAGGCTGTCTTCATCGACGGCTTGAGCCCTAGCAGGGTGAATCGGGCAAAAATCACCAAGACCCGGTGCGGTATCTGCTGGAATTTGATCGACGTAATTTGTGTTAGCGGTGTGACATCCAGCGGTGGCGCGTTTGCCGGAAAGCCGACATAAATCGACAGCGACGAGATGGATGTTGGTATGGAGATCACCAGCTTTATAGCCGAGTCGATCCGCGGTTTTCATGATATCAACCCATACAGGCAGGGAGAGAATGGAACCGTAGCCGCCTTGGATGGTTTTTTTGGGAGTATCGAAGCCTACCCAAACTGCGCAGGTCAGGGAAGAGGTATAGCCGGCGAACCATGCGTCTTTGAAGTCGTTGGTGGTTCCGGTTTTGCCAGCGGTTGATTTGTCGAAACCGAGGCGTTTGATCGAGGCTGCGGTGCCGGTGGTGGCTACTTCTTTGAGGATTTTTGAAACAGACCACGCGGAGCCTGTGCTAGCAGCTTGGTAAGGAAGAGGTGGGGTGGAGTAGAGAACATTGTTTGCTTTGTCTCTGATTTCAGAAATTACAAAGGGGCGATAGCGAACTCCATCGTTAGGGAAAATGGTATAAGCGGTTGCTACCTCCCATGGGCTAGCTTCCCATGAGCCTAGGAATGAGGAGGGAGTTTCAGGCATGGCGGTGCCGAAACCTGCATGTTTTGAGACTTCTTTGACTCTTGAGACACCTGCGTAGTTTCCAACTCTAACGGACATGGTATTCCGAGAGCGAATGAGACCGTAGGAAACGGGGTGCATGTCTCCAAATTTCCCGTCGGAATTACCAGGTTTCCAACTTGCAGCACCTTTGATTTCTCCGTAACGAATCGGTCCATCAGAAATTAGGGTATTGGGTCGCATGCCTTTATCGAACGCAGCGAGGTAGACAAAGGGTTTAAAGATAGAGCCGACTTGGCGGCGGGCTTGGATGGCGCGGTTGAATTTGGATTCATTCGCATCGCGACCGCCGACGAGTGCGAGGACAGAGCCGGTGCGGTTTTCGATGAGAACGGCTGCACCTTGGATGTATTCTGGGTCTTTGCGTTGTTGTTCGGGGATGTTCTGCCATGCGGCACGCGTTTGGTGTCGGTAGCCGGATAGTCTTTCGGTTTCCCTCAGTTTTTTATCAAGGGCTTCTTGGGCGATGTCTTGTAGTCGTTGATCGATGGTGGTGACGATGGTGAGTCCTCCAAGTTCGATATTTTCTTCTTCTAGGATGATTTCTAAGTCACGGCTGATCGCATCCATGGCGTAGGATTCCTCGGCATTCCGGCGCCAAGTTGGGCGGACCTTGATGGGTTCTTTCTTCGCGGTGTCGGCTTCTTTTTGAGTGATTTTCTTGGCGTCCACCATACGAGCGAGAGTGGTATTCCGTTCGCGCTCTGCGGCTTCCATGGAACTGAAGGGATTGAAGGCATCTGGTCCACGGACGATACCGGCGAGGAGAGCGGACTCAGATAGGGTGAGTTCTGAGGGATGTTTTTCAAAATAGATACGTGAGGCTTCACCTATGCCTTTGATCTGTCTGCCCCAGTTGATTTGGTTGACGTAGGCCTCGAGGATGCGGTCTTTCGAGAAGGCTGAATTAATGCGGAACGCGATGGAGATTTCCAAACATTTCCGATCGAGTTGGTTTGGCAAGTCTCCGCGTTTTTCTCCGCGTTTGAGCTGATAGATATCCGAAGTGAGTTGTTGAGTGATGGTGGATGCACCTTCACGCTTACCTTGGAAGTTTTTGATGATGGCGCGGCCGATACCGATGAGGTCGATGGCTCCATGGGAGTAGAAGCGTTCGTCTTCGCGGGCTAGGATGGCTTTGCGGAAGTTATCTGAAACTTCGTTCAGTGGGATAATAGTACGTTTTTCACCATGGATGCGTCCAATGACAGTTCCGTTTCGATCGAGGATGATGGTTCTCTCGGGCATCTTGTTGATGCGGTTGAGATCGTATTTGGTGGCGCGCCAGCCGTAAATGAATGAGAGGATGATCAACACACACAGGCCGGCGACAGCGGGGGTTCCAATAGTAAGGACGACGATGCGTTTGAATCCGGTGAAACCTCGTGTGAGGTAGAAAAACAGGTGAAATGGCCAGAACAGTAGAATAGATATCAGGCTGGGACGGCTTTTGTTTGCCGTGGATCTTGCACGCGGTCGGTTAGTGTTTTGCTTGCGTGATGCCATCGGAATGAGAGCAAGATAAGCTGCTTTTAATATGGAGGAAACCTTAACTTTTCATGCTTCTAAAGTTTTTCTGAGAATTGGCAATTTGTCGCGTGGGCAGTAGAAAAATGAAATTCGCCTAGACGAATCGTGAGCGTGGTGTCGATTGTTGAGTAATGAGAAGTTTTGGTATCATTCTGATAAGCGGTTGGGCTTGCGTTTGATTGCAGGCTCGAGAGCCAGTGAAAAGTGTTGAAGATCTCTTAAAACTAGAAAAGCAGGTGCATAAGGTGGCAGAAAAAGCGCTGCCGGCGACGGTTGCGTTGGTTTCTAATGGGACGGGTTCCTCGGGTTCGGGAGTGATTGTCAGCAAGTCCGGTTTAATTTTAACAGCGGCGCACGTCATTCAGGGAATGAAAGATGTGGATGTTTATTTTACCGATGGGAAAAAATGGCAGGGCAAAGTTTTAGGTGCAAATTATTCAAAAGACATAGGGATGGTGCAAATGGTCGATGCCGGGCCGTGGCCGTTTGTGGAGTTGGGTCAATCTAAGCCGTTGGCGGCGGGAGATTGGTTGGTGGCGATGGGGCACTCAGCAGGATTTGATCCAGCGCGCACACCGCCGGTGCGTTTCGGTCGATTGTTGTCGGATGGACCGGGAAATTATTTCACTTCTGATTGCACCCTAATCGGTGGCGATTCGGGTGGACCATTGTTTGATCTCGATGGGAAATTAGTTGGAATCAATTCTTCGATCGGATGGTCGTGGAAAAATAACAATCATGCGGGTGTGGATGGTTTTCGAGAAGATTGGGAGCGATTGTTGGCGGGGGAAACATGGGGTGCATTACAGATGAATCCGTTAGCAAATCAGGAGACGCCTGTGCTGGGAATTGTGATGGGAATGCGCGACGATGGCCGAGGTGTTAGGGTTCAGAAAGTGGAGCCAAACTCTCCAGCAGCAGCAGCAGGTTTACGGGTAGGCGATACGATTGTCGCGGTGGATAATGTGCCGGTTCTAGGCGGAACGGAATTGCAGCAAATTTTAATCAAAAAGGAAGCGGGCGATCTGGTTTCGCTCGGGCTGATGCGTGGTGCGGAAAAACTCAAGATCGATGTGGAGTTGGTGAAACGGGAGGAACTTTTTAAATTACGATGAAATCGATGAGACGATTATGGACCGTTGTATGCGCGCTTGGCTTCGTGATGAGTGCATTTGCGCAAGATCAGGACGTGCCATTGATGCTTCCGGAAGAGGAGAAGGCGATCAATGAACAAAACGATGCGTTTAATGGAGTGCTAAGCCAAACTCTAGTCGAGGCCTCGAAATCGACCGTGCGGATATGGGGTAAACAAGGCCGAACCAGAATGCCAACCGTGTTAGCTTATGGCACGGTGGTGGGTGATGGGACTCAGGTTTTGACCAAGTGGAGTGAAGTCGAGCAAGCGGAAGATTCTTTGTTTGTGCAAGCGGGTGACGAGGAATCATTTGAAGCCGTAGTGTCTGGAGTTTTTAGTGATGAGGATATTGTTTTGTTAGATATTAAGACACCTGTTGGTGCGAAACGTGCAGTGAATCATGTTTTTGCGCCCGCAAAATTTTCTGAAATGGATTGGACTTATGGACGATTTGTTACCGCATCGCAACCAGATGGCCAACCGGCGGGTTTTGGTGTGGTGAGTGTGTTAGAAAGAAATTTGCGTGAAACAGATCGAGCGCATATGGGGATCATGGCAGATCAAGAATTCCGTGGTAAGGGTGTGAAGATCACAAGCGTGCAGCCAGAACACGGTGCGGCAGCAGCCGGGATACAATCTGGTGATGTGATTCTCGATATTGATGGTAGAGAAATTTCTGGTCTACAGGAACTGAGAAATGCGCTCACTAACAAACAACCAGGCGACACGGTAAAAGTAAAAATCGAGACGGCTGGGAAAGAACGTAGCTTGGAAGTTTTATTATCCAATCGTCCGTTGTCTGGTCAGTTTACCGAAGAGCGTCTGAATCAAATGGAGCGCATGGGTGGAGAACCAAACCGCGTGCGTAGCGGATTTTCACAAGTCGTTCAGAGCGATATGAAAATTCAGCGAAATCAGGTCTGCGGTCCAGTGGTGGATCTCCAAGGCAAGATTGTGGGAATTACCCTAGCACGTGCGGATCGGACGCGGACTTATTTGATGAGTGGTTCTGCAGTTACTAAACTTTTGAAGGGGAAAGCCGAGACAGTGGCTGAGGCTAGGGTGAAGATGGAGTCGCGGCGTCAGGAGTTAGCGCAGCAACGTCGGGAGCTCATGCCGAGGATGCGTATGCCCCAAAAGCCTATGGATCCCGAGCGCGCGGAGCGGCACATGAGTGATTTGGAGCGCTTGCTTGGGCGGATCAATCGCGAGTTGGACTCGCTCGAAGGACAGAGATCTCGCTAGTTTTAATTTCATCCATCACTGGGTTGCGTTTCGCTTGGGAACGCGTTTATCTTCGGACGCGATGAGCGAGAAGGAATTTTTCTATCAAGATCCGTTTCCATTGGGAGCGGACGAAACCGAATACGAATGCATCCATGATGGGTTGGTCGATACCTTGGATTTTCAGGGAGAGAAAATGCTAAAAATCGATCCCGAGGCGCTGAGCTTATTGGCGGCGGAAGCAATTAAAGCGATCAATTTCAAGCTCCGCAGCAGTCATCTCGAACAAGTTGCGGCGATCCTGGATGATCCTGAAGCGTCGGATAACGATCGTATGGTTGCGCTCATGTTGTTGAAAAACGCAGAGATCGCAGCTCGTGGAATCCTTCCTGCCTGTCAGGACACCGGCACCGCGACGATCATCGGCAAAAAAGGACAGGGCGTGTGGACGGGTGTGGATGATGCGGAGGTTTTATCCAAAGGCATTCACAAGACATACACGGAGGAGAATCTACGCTATTCGCAAACCGCTCCGCTCAACATGTATGACGAGGTCAACACCAAGACCAACTTGCCCGCCCAAATCGATCTCTACGCGACCACAGGTTCCGAATACAAATTCCTCTTCGTCAGCAAAGGTGGTGGCTCAGCGAACAAAACTTTTCTCTATCAGGAAACCAAAGCTTTGTTGAATCCGAAGCGACTCAAAGAGTTCTGCATCGAGAAAATGAAATCGCTCGGAACCGCGGCTTGTCCTCCTTATCATTTGGGATTTGTGATCGGTGGAACCTCGGCGGAAAATAATCTCAAAACCGTCAAGATGGCGACGACTCGTTATTACGACAGCCTCCCGACAACCGGCAACGAGCACGGTCGTGCGTTTCGTGATATTGAATTGGAGAAAGAGCTGTTGGCAGCGGCGCGTGAAATTGGAATCGGCGCACAATTCGGCGGTAAATATTTCGCGTTGGATGTGAGAGTTGTAAGACTGCCAAGGCACGGGGCGTCGTGTCCGGTGGGAATTGGGGTTTCCTGTTCAGCGGATCGCCAAGCGAAAGCTAAGATCACCAGCAAAGGTGTTTTCTTGGAAAGACTTGAAACGAATCCGGGTCGGTTCATCCCTGAGAAATACAGGGATTGGAAATTCAAAGGCGTGGAGATTGATCTCGATCAGGGAATGGAGAAAACCTTGGAAACACTGTCCAAATACCCCGTCACCACCGCGCTGGCGTTGAGTGGAACGATCATCGTGGCGCGGGACTCCGCACACGCGAAGATGAAAGAGATTTTGGACGAAACCGGAGATTTGCCGGAATACTTCAAAAAATATCCGATCTATTACGCCGGTCCGGCGAAGACTCCGGCGGGAATGCCATCGGGAAGTTTCGGTCCGACCACGGCGGGGCGCATGGATGGTTATGTCGATCTTTTTCAATCCAAAGGCGGATCCATGGTGATGCTGGCAAAGGGCAATCGTTCCCAGCAAGTGACCGATGCCTGCAAGAAACACGGCGGATTCTATCTAGGTTCGGCAGGTGGTCCCGCTGCGTTGTTAGCTAGCGATCACATTCGCTCGCAGGAAGTTGTTGATTTCCCGGAACTCGGCATGGAAGCCGTTTGGAAAATTACCGTGGAGAACTTTCCAGCATTCATTTTGGTGGATAACAAAGGCAACGATTTCTTCCAGACCATCAATCAGTGCCCAATCTGTTAGGTGATTTCATGAAAATCACTACCACACTCGCGACTTGTCGGACTCCAGATGGGGTGCAGCTTATTCTTCAGGAACATGATGGTCAGCATTATTTGAAAGTGGGTGGGGTTCAGTTGATGAGCACCAATGCATCGTCTTCCGAACAACAAATGGCGGAGCTTGCTTGTTCTCATTTGCCGCCGAAACCGCGCATTTTGATTGGTGGACTTGGCTTTGGGTTCACCTTGCGGCGGGTGCTGGAACTTTGTCCGCCAGATGCGATTGTTGACGTGGCAGAGCTTTTGCAGGAAGTGATCGATTGGAATCGCGAGTTTCTCAAAGAGGTGAATGGTTTATTGTTAGATGATCCTCGGGTGCACATTCACAAGCGAGATGTGGCGGAGTTGATCAATGGCGTGGGCAAAGACCGTTACCACGCAATCCTGCTTGATGTAGATAACAGCCCGGATCCACTGGTTCAGAAAGGCAATGCCGGGCTTTACGATCGGAATGGCATTGGGCGCGCAAAAGCCGCGCTGCATCCCCACGGTCGAGTGGTTTATTGGTCTGCCAATCAAGACAAAGCCTTCGCTAAATCACTAAGCAACGTTTTCAAATCCGTCGAGTGCATCAGCGCAAAAGCCTATCCGAAGGCGAAGCGTTTCACGCATACCTTGTTCGTCGCAGATCGGGATTAATCTACCACTGCACCGGTAGCTCGATCATTCTTCCGGCGTCTTCGTATTTGATATGGCCGTGTTTCATTCCGTATTCGTGGACGAAGCGGGTGACTTTGACATCGTAGGCGCAGTATTCGGCGATTTTTCTGAGGGGCTCGAACTCGCCGGTTTTTTTGTGTTCCTGCCACCAGCGTATCGCGTCCAGGCCGTCGGCAGATTTTCCGGTGCCGAGGCAGGAGGAGGCGACGTTGTCGAGTTTGAGGAAACGTCCCATGCGCTCTTTGACATCGAGCATCATGTCGAGGTTGAGGGTTTGCTCTTCGAGGTTGGGAAGTACGTAAGCTTGCAACACAGGGTAGTCGAAACCGATGTGATTCCAGCCGACGACGAGATCGGCTTTAAGGAGTTGATCTGTGAGCGCGTCGAGTTCGTTTTCGTTGTAGATCACGTATTCATCGGTGGCGGTGGAATAGGTGACAGCAACGGAAATGCAGAGTTTGGCTTTGTTCGAAAAGCCGCCGACATCGCTGATGCTGCGTTGGGTTTCTAAATCGAAATAGACGATATTTTTGTTAGCCACGGGAGAAAATGTTAGAGGAAAAGATTAACCACGAGTTTGGCCGTTGCCTCGGATGCGGTATTGGTAACTGGTGAGTTCGCGCAGGCCCATCGGTCCGCGGGCGTGAAGTTTGTCGGTGGAGATGCCGATTTCCGCGCCGAAGCCGAACTCGCCACCATCGGCGAAGCGGGTGGAGGCGTTGTGCATGACGCATGCGGAATCAATGGAACGCAGGAATTTCTCAGCTTCCTCGACATCGGTGGTGACGATGCTGTCGGTGTGATGCGAGCCGTAGGTGTTGATGTGGGTGATCGCTTCATCGAGTGTATCGACGATTTTGATCGAAAGAATTTTTTCCAAATACTCGGTTGACCAATCCTCCTCGGTGGCGGGAATGAGATCGGGGAGAATTGCCAAACATTTTGCGCAGCCACGAAGTTCGACGCCGTTTTCGCGGAGTGCGGCGGCGACTTTCGGGAGGAAATCTTTGGCGATGGATTTCTGGATGAGTAGAGTTTCAAGCGCGTTGCAGACTCCGGGCTTTTGGATTTTGGAATTGAGCGTGAGCTGAATTGCCATTTCCTGATCGGCTTTCTCGGAAACGAAGATGTGGCAGATGCCGTCGTAGTGTTTGATGACTGGCATGCGTGCGAGGGACACGACCGTTTCGATCAAGCCTTTGCCGCCGCGTGGGATGATGAGGTCGAGCCATTGATCCATGCTCGCCATGGCTGCGACGCTTTGGCGATCGGTGAAGGGGATGAGTTGGATCGCGTGTTCGGGAAGGCCGGCTTTGGCTCCGCCGGCGCTGAGGGCGTTGGCGATGGCGCGGTTTGAGTGGATGGCTTCGCTGCCGCCGCGCAAGATCGTGGCGTTCCCGGTTTTGAAACAGAGAGCGGCTGCGTCGGAGGTGACATTGGGTCGGCTTTCGTAAATGATGCCGATGGTGCCGATCGGTACGCGGATTTGTTCGATGCGTAGGCCGTTGGGTTGAGTCCAATCTTCAAGGACTTGGCCGACAGGATCGGGGAGGGTGGCAACGTGTATGAGGGCGCTGGCAACGGCTTCAAGCCTTTCAGAATCGAGTTTCAAACGATCGATCATAGCGCTCGTTAGACCTTTTTCCTGGGCGGCAGTGACATCCTTTTGGTTCTCGGAAAGGATTTCCGTTTCGTTGTCGCGGAGGCCTTGCGCCATCGCGCGAAGGATGTCGTTTTTCTGATCGGTGGAAAGAGCCGCGAGTTGGTAAGCCGCAGCGCGTGCCTGCTTGCCCATGGCATGGATTTGATCGGTGATGGGATCGGACATGGAAACTTACTTTTTGGCGATGAAGTGGGTGGAAATGCCTTTTCCTGCGAGGATATCCGAGAGTCGCTCAGGGCAGCGGCCGTTGGCGATGTGGACTTCGATCCCGGCATTGGTGGCGAATTTCACGGCTTCGAGTTTGGAGCTCATTCCGCCCATAGAAAATTTTCCTTTGTCATCACGGACATGGCCGAAGGCGGTATCGATATCGCTGACTTCGGGGATGAGTTGGTTGTTGGAAGGATCGAGCAAGCCATCGACACTGGTGAGGAGGATCACGCGATTGGCACCCACGAGTTTCGCGACATGGACCGAGAGCATATCGTTGTCGCCGAAGCTGAGTTCGCGGATCGCGACCGAGTCATTTTCGTTGATGATGGGTAGGATGCGGGGTTCTTGGAGGAGGCGGTTAAAGGTGTTGAGGAGATTGGTGGCGCGGGTTTCGGATTGGATGTCTTCGGTAGTGAGGAGGATTTGGGAGACGAGGATGTCGAAGTTGGAAAACAACGAGCTGTAGGTGCTCATGAGGCGGGCTTGACCGACGGCGGCGCAGGCTTGGCGGGTGGCGATATCGTTGGGGTATTCGGTGAGGCCCATGGCAGAAACTCCAGAACCGACGGCTC
>CAMCYT010000070.1 GCA_945885485.1 Prosthecobacter debontii | reverse complement strand
CAAGACGGAGGGCAATCTTTTTCTGATGTTCTGGCAACTGGTTAGCCAGCGCGGCGATGGCCAGCATGTTATCCACCGAAAGTAAGCCCTCGATGATGATCAAGGAAAGGATGATAGGCGCAGCCTCGCGGAGCGTGGGAAGGTTTTCGAGAAGGTGTAGCATGGGATGAGGCTTAAAATGTGTTAGGGATAAAAAACCCTGCTATTACTTATGCCTATTCTCTCCCCGCTGCGATGCGCGCTTGGTATTTCTTAAACCAGATGCCGTATGTATAGATCATGATTGCTGAGCACATTCCGACGATGGCGAATACAAACCAAACCATGCCGACATGGTTCGCATCATAAAGTGCACTTTGCATTTCCGCAGGAGTTTTGCCCGAGATTTCTACAAGCTTTTGAAACGCCTCACCTATGGGAATTGCCTTCTCACTGACATCCATTGCCGAATCAAATTGACCCGTGATCATTTCGCGAGACAGCCTGTCTTTGGATGAAAAATGCTCGTATAGAGAAGGGCCAATTTTTCCCTCAAGCGTCCAGCCAATCAATACTGGCGCTTGGGTGAACCCCATCCACATTGCCTTCTTTTCTGGCGGAGCGATATTACCAATGAACTCACCGTATTTTGGTCCTGTTAGCATTTCTCCAATACTGAAAACAACCATACAAGCCACGATTACCCAAGCGGATGTGTAGAAACCAAAACCCGCTAAGGCTACGACAACCAATAAAGTGCCGTAGAACAAAGTGGTGGTGGCGCGAAACCGCGCGCTCAAGCCTGCGAAAATGAAGCAGGTAAGCATAATCATGAAGGAGTTTAGGTTTACAATTCCCTCTGGCTCTATCTCCAAGCCGTTTTCATTCATTCCCATTAAGAAATGGACGACCTTATTAGCAGTGCCCTCCGGTCCGAACAGTGATTTCACAATTACCGTCGTATCCACCCAATCGTCGATGTACTTGGGCAGCACATCCCACAACATCGGGAACATAAACCAGAAAACACAGAATATGAGTAAGTAGAGAGAGAGATAGGGTTTTTTGAGATCTTGGATGGCTTCTTTGATTAAGTTCATCTTAGGAATCTCACCAAGCTTCTCTTTTGCTTGACGCTCGAGACGTTGTTCAATGCCTGGTTCCTTGTAGGTGAAAAGCAGAACGAAGTTGATGCAGATAATGGCGGCATTGGTATAGAAAACCAATGCCCAGTTATCTTGACGCATATGCAACGCGATCAATGGTCCAATCCATGCCCCTAGGTTGACGATCTGGTAGAAAGTCCCCCACGCAACAGCGCTGTTCTTGCGATTCGTACAGCCAATCAATGATCCTTGAATTCCCGGTTTAAAAATAGCCGTTCCATTTGCAAGGAGCATTGCTCCAGCGAAAAATCCCCAATAAGTAGGAATAAGTGCCATCACAATGTATCCAAGCAATTTTAGCAACGTTGCAAGGAACATGGTTTGTTTATAGCCATACTTATCGGCCAAGCCGCCGAGGAAGATCGGCACAAAGGTCTGCATAAGATTCCATAATAGCAGCAGGGTGCCAAACTTTGCCATGGTCACGCCGAGCCCGCCTTCCGAAGCAGGGCGAGTCGCATAAATCGTCGCCACAGAGCGTACGCCGTAATATGCGAGACGCTCAATCATCTCCATCCCACCAAGCACCCAAAATACATAGCTAAGGCTGGCTAGCGAGGCATAAATACCGAGCTGTTTCACATCTGCTAGACGGTTATCTGGATCTTCCTGATTATTTGGATCTTCGCTCATGATATCATTTATTAATGGCCTATAGATGTGTTTGTTAGTCTTTTGGATCTTTAGCGTTAGAGTGTCTCTGGAACACCGCCATTAACGCGCGATGTCTCAGCAAGATACGCCAATTGATGTCCGGCCAAGCCGTCTAGTCCAATCGGGATCGCATTGTCGCCAGTCATCAATTGATCGAGCGCATTGACGAGACCGTAATCTCCACCACCGTGACCCGCATAGCCTTCGGCTGATGCATCCGAGACTGGAATGCTTTCAATGTTGTCCGTGCGATGTTCGCGGAACCAGAGTTCTGGAGTGCCGGCATCTGAGAGAGGCTCGCCGCCACGGAGAGAACCGAGGGTGCCATGGATTTCAATTGTACGGCAGTGATCGAAAGCGGTCATCGTCAAGCTGGCGGTGATGCCGTTCTCCATTTCCGTGGAGACAATTTGGTGATCAACAACGTCATTATCACAATGATAGGCACAACGACCCCATGGTGAGGTTTTGAGAAACTCGATCACCTGCTCATCGCTCGCATTTTCATAACCGTCCATGACCATACGTAAGAAATTGCGTTTTTCTTTGAGGTAGAGGTGAGCATCATAATTGCACTGCGCGGCAACCGGGCAGCCGTCGGTGCAGCGCTTCGGAGCTCCTGCTGGTGCGTTTTCCGGTTTAAACCAATCAAGCCGTCCAAAACTGGAAATCGTTTTTGGTTTTGAACCGGATAGCCAGCAAATGAGATCTGTATCGTGTGAGCACTTCGCCACAATCATCGGTGAAGATTTCGAGGTATTTCCCCAATGACCGCGAACGTAAGAGTGCGCTTGGTGAAAGTCACCAACACCCTCACTCAGACGCATCGTCATGATTCTGCCGAGTCGACCGCTCTCAACGACTTGTTTCACGGCCGAATAAAACGGAGTGTAACGAAGAACAAATCCAAGCACGATGCGGCGCCCAAGTGAACGCGCAAGCGCATCGAGCTCTTCACAGCGTGCGAGAGTCTCGGCAGCTGGTTTTTCCAAGAGTAGATCATAACCCACATTCAAAGCACTAACAGCATGGCCATAGTGATGCGCATCCTGAGTCCCGATGATGAGAACATCGGCCAACTTACCCGCCGCGAAAAATTCCTCGGCAGAGTTGAACGTGCGCACCGTTCCTTCAGGAGCAAAACCCGCAACCGTCTGAGCCCGAAACTCGACGAGATCCGCAGCGGCAGTGAGTTCATAACGCCCAACCATTGATGCGGCGATTTTTGTATAAGTGCGCCCCCTAGCACCGCAGCCAAGAACGGCAAGGCGAAGAGGCTTGGTAGGATTGGAGGTAGATGCTTGCATAGAAAACGCGAGGAATATGGGAGAATAATCCCTTTTTGGCAATGACCTCCTAGCAAAAATGAATTAACCACTGATGGACACCGATGAACACTGATAATACTGATAATACTGAACCGATGTATAAGGCTGAATCCCAGCAGATTGTGGGCTGTGCCATGGAAGTTTTGAATGAACTTGGACATGGCTTTCATGAGAAGCCTTATGAAAATGCATTGGTTGTGGAATTGCAATTAAGGGAGATCCCATACGAACAGCAGCAAAAGTTCGATATTTTATATAAAGAATGCAAAGTGGGTGATTACATCCCCGATTTATTGGCCTTCGGCAAGATCGTCGTCGATACGAAAATGATAGAGAAGATCACTGACAGGGAAGTCGGCCAGATGATGAATTATCTCAAAATCACGGGATATCGGCTTGGGTATATTCTAAATTTCAAAAACCCAAAACTCGAATGGAGGCGCGTGGTTAGATGATTATCAGTGTTCATCAGTGTCCATCAGTGGTTTAATTAGATCCCTTTTACCCCATCAATATCTCGTCACCGCGCTCCGCTCATCCACCGCGTTGGGCTCGGGGATTTTTGCGGTGACTTCCGAAATCTTGTCACACGTTTCCCGCCACTTCGTATCCGACCACGCCAAAGGCACTGACATTTTTTTTCGGAAGCGCTGCAAACGTTCTTTGGCAGCGTCTCGCATCCATATAGGCAGCTCGCCTATCGCTTTTGCTGCGATCTCTGCAGTCTCGGTTTGGTGACAGATCATCGCCAGATCATTGCCTGCGGAAATCGCCAACTTCACATCCTCACCACGTCCGTAGCGCTTGCCTATGGCGCCCATATCGAGGTCATCAGTCAGCACCAGATGATGATCAAATCCAAGTTGCCCGCGTAGCCAATCGGTGATGATCCGTTTGGAAAGCGATGCTGGAAAATCCGGATCCACATTTGGGAAACACACATGCGCGAGCATCACCGCATCCAGCTCCGGCATCAACGCGGTGTAGGGAAGCACGTCATCTTTCATCATGTCCTCAATGGTCGCATCTGAAATAGGAAGATCATGATGCGGGTCCGACTTCGCTCTCGCGCAAGCAGGAAAATGTTTTCCGCAACCGAGTATACCGCGTTTGCGTAACCACCGATTCCACACCCCCGCGCGATTGATCACATCCTGCGGATTCCTGCCCCAGCAGCGTTGATTCAAACCGTTTTGTAATTCTGGAAAGTAATCCAAATCTAAAACCGGAGCGAAGTTGAGATTGAAACCGAGTAAACGCAATAGATCTCCAGTCAACGCTCCCGCCCAAGCGATTTGTTCTGCATCTGGATTCGCCGCAAACGCCACCGCCGATGGTAACGAGGGAGCAATCGCCTTAGTCCGCTCCACGCGCCCACCCTCCTGATCAATCGCCAAAATCGGATCCTCATCACACAACCCACGCAGATCATCCGTCAACCGCCGCACCTGCGCGGAGCTCTCCACGTTACGACTGAACAAAATAAAACCTGCCGGCTGAAGTTTACGAAACATCGCCGCCTCTTCCGAAGTCAGCTCCGTACCCTTCACTCCCAGCAACAACAACGATCCATCCATCAACTGAATCAATAGTATCTATGAGCAGAGGGCAAGGAGCAAGGAGCTGAGGGTGAAATGCAAAGTGATTGAGCGCCGCAGGCCTTTGCTGCTTTGTGCGAGATCCCTCTTGAAAAACCCAGCCGGCCGGAGGCACGGCTCTCCGGTAGTGAAAATCCCCCTTCACAATTCACTCTTCACCCTTCACTCTTCCACCCGTGTTCGCAAATCCTCTCGGTCTCTTGTCATTGCTCGCGATCCCCGCGATCCTGACGATCCATTTCCTCCAGCGGAAATCGATCACGATCCCGATATCCACGTTATTCCTGTTAGAACGAACCCAACGAGAAGCGGTTTCAGGTCGCCGCTTCGAAAGACTCATCCCCTCCGTCCCACTGTGGATGCAGATTCTCGCCGTGCTGCTCATCGCCTGGTTGCTTTCCGAACCCCGCTTCCAAAAGGAAAACTCTGTCCAACGCATCGCTATCGTCATGGACGCCTCCGCCTCGATGCAGGTTTTCAAAAAAGACGCCATCGCTGCCCTAAAAAGCAAACTCCCGGATTTGCAAGGTAGTGCCATGAAAATGGAAATCACTTTACTCTCCGCACTACCCGGAACGGATCGGATCTACTCCGGTGAATCTACCGAAGAGATGATCGCCGCTTTGGAAAAATTTACCCCAACCGCAGGCGTTACCGATCCATCGTATTCACTTCGACTCGCCCGTTCGATTGTATCCAACGAAGGGATTCTCATCTACCTGACCGATACTCCCTTGGAAAAAATGCCCTACGAATCACGCTTGATTTCAGTTGGCAGGCCTATTGAAAACGTCGGTTTCACCGGAGTTTCCTTTGAGCAAAAAGAAGGAGTCCTGACGTTCCGAGCGATTGTTAGAAATTACGGCAGTTCGCCAGCGAAGCGTTCGTGGTCATTGGTTGCGGCAAATGGAAAGTCGGAACCGAAAGAGTTCGAGATCAAACCCGGCGCATTCACCACTATCCAAGCCGCTTTTCCTGAAAATTCTCAACACGTGCGACTCGAACTCAGCGCGGATGAATTCGAGTTGGACAACGTTCTGCCCATGGTCGCGCCGCAGCCGAAAGAGCTCAAACTCTTCGCTGCCACCTCACCGGCGTTCCGCGATCTCTCGCAGAAACTGCTCCGCTCGCTCGCCGCCACCAGCGAAAGCAACGATGGAGCAACATCCGACCTCGTCATCACCTCCTACGATCCGCTCGATCCAATCATCCCACAAAGCAATGCGATCTTGTTTGTCGAAGATCCCAGTTCCGCCGGAAAGTATCTGAGCGGCGGTATCTTGGCCGAAGCCCATCCGCTTATGGATGGCATCAACTGGCAGGCCTTGCTGGTGCGCGAAACCCTACAACTGCCACGAAGTCCCACCGATCGGGTTCTACTCTGGCAGGAAAAACGCCCGCTCATTTTCCTGCGCGAGGAAGTCGGTAAATCTATTCTCTGTTTCAACTTCGACCTACGCCTCTCCAACGCCACCCAACAACCCGCCTTCATCGTCCTGCTGCATCGCTTCGCTGAAACATTGCGTGATAAAAAAATCGCACCGCAGAAATTAAATCTCGAAACTAGCCAGCCTATCCAAATCACCAGCGCAGCGGAAATTCCGCTTGAGGTCAGCGTGGTCGATCATTTGGGAAAAAACATGAGACCACCCGCAGCAGGCATCGCCCCCACCGCCCCTGGTTTCATCACGATCAAACAAGGCGAAACCATATTGTTAGAAGCCGCCGCGCAGTTTGCAGACACACGCGAGGCAGATCTCAGTAAAACCGCACCACACGAGTTGGAAGTATTCACGAATACCGCTTCACTCAAAAACCATACCACTCCGGATCCCCTCATACGGCTGTGGATTCTCGTCCTTCTCCTCGCTCTGATCGTCGCATGGTATTTCTCCAACGGAAAACAGCGCAATACATCTGGAAATGCGGAGCCTCAGGTGAATGTATAGGCTGCCGTATTTCTTCTGTCTCCAAGTCTTGTGCCTTCCTACCAAACCCCAATCTCTCTTAGCTGCCGCTCCGCGACTTCCGCCCAGCCACGATTCGCGGCAGGAGATGCGGGTGAGGGATGCAGGATTTTTGCTATCACTGCCGAACTGCCAAGCTGCTCCTGCGCGGCGCGCATCTGATTCTCCGCATACCCCCCCACCCCGATCAAATACTGTGGCTCAAGGATTTCAATCAAGCGTCGCAGATGTTTCTGACATGCAACATCGGCTAGTTCCATCTCCGCAGCACGGATTTTATCGGGCGTCAAATTGGCTCCGCTATCTTTCATCCAGATCAACGGGCAAAAATTGATTACCAGATGATCTTTGAAAAAATCCCCGGCATTCGGAAATTTTTCGGAAAATAAACCCCAAAGCCTCCGTCCGCTGACCTCAGATTTGGTGCAATCCAATCCACTGATTTTACGTTTGGGATGCTCGTTTTCCGGTTTACCGATTTCAGGCGAAAGTTCCATCCAATCTCTAACAGCAGCGATCTCGCCAAACGGCACACCCGTCTGCGCCATGCCGTAAGGACCCGGGTTCATCCCGAGCATCAACACCCGCTTATTCGAATTTGCGAACTTTTCCAAATACGCCTCATAACCCGCCCTTGCGTAATCCACAGTGAGATAGGTATGCGTCACGGGTTCGGAAAATTTCAGCGGTCGCAACTCATCCGCTAACTCACGTCCGACTCGGATCAACTGGCTCGCTATCATTTCCATGCAATCCAAAGCAAAGATAATGCGACGGGTAAATAGATCAAGGTGGAGAAAAATAACTGTCTACATGAAGTTCTCTCGCCGTCGCGAATAAACCGGGCGGACAACGCCAGAATAACCAACGCAAAAGTCGGCCCACCGATCAACCATAGGAAATTCGCAAAACCCCAGATTGCCGGCAGCACGGAGAACACCGCGAGCACCAGGGAAAATAACACGCACAAGATACCGCTACGCTTCCCACTGATGTCACCGTTCGACCACATCTTATAGCCCGCGTCCTCATACTCCTGACGGCATAACCAGTTAATCGCCACGAAATGTGGCAACTGCCAGAAAAACAAAATTCCAAACAGAAACCACGACTCTGGATCAAAAACTCCACCACCGCCGCCGACCCAACCAATCATCGGTGGGATCGCTCCTGGGATTGCTCCGACCAAAGTGTTCAGCGAACTGATCCGCTTCAACGGTGTGTAAACAAACACATAAATCGCAACCGTAGCAGCTGTTAGATACGCAGCTCCAGCCCCGACCATCACCGCCAAATGAATAATCCCTAACGCGGATAAGACCCAACCCACACCAAAGGCTGTGATCGGATTCATTCGCCGGGCCGGCAGGGGCCGATCCGCCGTGCGTTTCATCAAACGATCCAAATCGATCTCCATGAGTTGATTGAATGCAGCCGATCCAAACGCAGCTGCCGCCGTCCCGATCAAGGTGTGAAACAACACCGCCCACTCCATCGACTCTCCCTTGCGCGCCAACAAGTATCCAAAAAACGTCGTCACCAAGACGAAGAAATTCAGCCGCACCTTCATCAACACCGTAAGATCCTCACGGAGATTTGGCGTTTTTATGATTTCATTCTCACTTTCCGTCACACCGGGAACTTGAGCGATGAAAGCCCCGGAGTCTAGCAAGGATCGTGGCGGCGGATTGTATCCGCCAAGCCAACCTCTGGTTTTACATTTTGGTATGGCGGTTAAAAACCGCCGCCACGTTTCAAAACCTTACCGCACCACGCGCGCTCCGCCACCGGAAATCTGCTTCTCGACTTCCTTGCGGGTTGCCATCGAGGTATCGCCCGGTGTGGTTGAGGCCAATGCACCGTGAGCCGCGCCGTATTCGACGGCTTTCTGAGCTTCGTTGAATTCAAGGAACCCAAACTGCACGCCGGAGGCAAACGAGTCGCCACCGCCCACGCGGTCGAGGATTTCCAAGTCATCGTATTTACGCGATTCATGGAATTTTCCCTCATGCCAGAGAATGGCTGACCAATCGTTGATCGTCGCCGTTTTCACACCACGCAGGGTGGTGGCTGCGACTTTGAAGTTCGGGAATTCTTTCACTGCCGTTTCGATCATCGCTTTGAACGCATCGAGCTCGATGGTGGAAATATTATGATCCACACCCTCTACCTCGAAGCCAAGCGATGCAGTGAAATCCTCTTCGTTGCCGATCATGACATCGACGTATTTCGCGATCTCGCGGTTGACCTCGCGAGCTTTGGCTAGCCCGCCGATGGTTTTCCAGAGCGATGGACGGTAGTTCAAATCATAGGAAACGATCGTGCCGTATTTGTTCGCCGCTTTGACGGCCTCGACCGTGACCTGTGCGGTGCTCTCGGAAAGAGCTGCATAAATTCCGCCGGTGTGAAACCAACGCACCCCGAGTTTTCCGAAAATGTAATCCCAATCGACATCGCCGGGTTTGATTTGTGAAGCTGCCGTGTTGCCACGATCCGGATTTCCCACCGCACCACGAATCCCAAAACCACGCTCGGTGAAATTCAATCCGTTGCGCACCGAGCGGCCGATTCCATCGTCCTCACGCCATTGGATGAAATCTGTGGCGACTCCGCCTTGCATAATGAAATCCTCAATCAAATGGCCGACCTCGTTATCGACGAAAGCCGTAACAACTGCGGTTTTGTAACCAAAGCATTTACGCAACCCACGCGAGGTATTGTATTCACCGCCGCCTTCCCATGCAGCAAACTGGCGCGCCGTGCGGATCCTGCCCTCGCCGGGATCGAGACGTAACATCACTTCTCCAAGAGAGATTTGATCAAAGGCACATTCGGATTTCGGTTTGATATTCAGTGGCATGACAGCAGGAATTCAACGTTCCGAAGACGCTCCTGTAAAGACGTTTGGAGTGAAACCGCGCGACAGTCTCTGAACTTTACAAATTCTTTATTCGCTAATCTGTCTTGAAGGCACTTTCGATGACATGCGGGCTAACCCGAAATGAAAAACCTCGCGATGGGGATGATGCCATCGCGAGGTTTGAAAGTTTTGGGCCGCCGTCGCTCCGAATCCACCGTTAGTATGGATGCTGAGCGGTGGCCGCCCGGAAATTTGTTGAACGCTTATTTATACGCACGGCTTTTTCAAAAATCTTTCAAAAGTTCATGATCTTTTCGTCACCTAAAGAGTTTCGGGCGGAGCTTCTTCAATGGCGGGTTTTGGTGAGTGACCTAGGCCCGGTATGACTTTGCGCATGAGTTTGGTGAAACCGCTTTCTGCGAGTTCGATCTCAGCTTCCGCATCTCTCACTGCTTTTTCCCATGCGCCAGCAAAACCGGGTGCTTGTTCACGCATGGTTCGAACTGCCATTTCCTGGATACGAAATTGACGCTGCTCGCTTTTCTCTGGCTTGGCTTGGAGAGTTGCGAGGTTGATCCGTAGATTTTCGTTTTGCGATTTCAGGGAATCGATTTCCTTAGTCATGGAATCGCTTCCGGAAGCGGTGATTTTCATTTGGATATTGAGGTGTGACTGAAGCTCACGCTGCTCCTTTTCCAAATTTTTAATTTCCCTGCGCATCCCACGCTTCGCGGTGAGAGCATTTTTCAAAATGAAAACTGCAATCAACAATCCAAGAAGAAATCCCCAAATGAAAGGTTGCTGGATGATTTCTTGGAAATTCATGAAATGCGAGAAAATGTGTTAGATATGACGAGCAGCGACTGTCATGGTTATGCTTCTTGTACCGGGAGATTGGAAACTTCCTCGCGGATTTTATCGGCCAGAGGAGTTGATAGGTAGCGCTCACTTGAAGAGCAACCTATGGTGACAATGCGCTTGCCTTTGAATTCAGGGCGTTTCGCCACCTGCATCGCGGCCCAGACGTTGGCTCCAGTAGAAATACCCGCTGGCAAACCTTCTTGTTGCGCGAGTGCTTGGGCAGTGGCGATGGCGTCTTCGTTGGTGACTTGAATGACCTCGTCGATGATATCGAGATTTAGGTTTCCTGGAATAAATCCCGCGCCGATACCCTGAATCATATGAGGGCCCGGCTGAAGCGGATCACCCGCTTTTTTCTGAGTGATAACTGGGCTATTCACTGGCTCAACCGCAAACGTTTTCATGATGCAACGCGCTTTCAACACTTCGGACACTCCAGTGATCGTTCCGCCGGTGCCGACGCCCGCGACGAACGCATCAATTTCACCATCCGTATCGCGCCAGATTTCTTCGGCGGTGGTTTCACGATGGGCTTGAGGGTTGGCCGGATTGTCAAATTGGCTCGGGCCATAGGAACCCGGATTTTCTTCGATGAGTTTTTTTGCCATCGCGATCGCACCGCCCATACCTCTTGCACGAGGTGTTAGAACGATTTCCGCTCCGAGCAAACGCAGCAACACACGGCGCTCCACAGACATGCTTTCCGGCATGGTAAGAATGCAGCGATACCCTTTCGAACGCGCCACAAATGCGAGAGCGATTCCCGTGTTACCAGAAGTTGGCTCGATGATAAGTCCACCGGGCTTGAGTTTACCTTCGCGCTCACCGGCCTCGATCATGGATTTACCTATGCGGTCTTTGACGCTGAAGAGAGGATTGAAAAATTCTGCTTTCACACAGATTTCCGCTTCAAGCCCTTTGGTGATGTGATTGAGACGGATCAGTGGGGTATTGCCGATGGTGGCGACCATGTTTTCTGCGATATTCATAAGTTCGGGGTCGTTAAAAGTTGCTGCACCTTAGGTAAGTCTGCACGAGCCTGCCAGCGGAAAAAGAAGCTTAAAATCAATACTCCTCCATTGGGCGC
>CAMCYT010000069.1 GCA_945885485.1 Prosthecobacter debontii | reverse complement strand
AAGGAAATCTACTACCAGGAAATCTACCACGCCTCGGACGCCCCGGAAATCGCCAAGCTTTATAATATCAAGCTCGAGCAAATTACTGATTTTCCGATGTCTTCAAAAGAATTCAGAGAACCGCGGATGGACGCGGATGGACGCGGATGAACGCGAATACTAAATAAGCATTAGCGAATCTTTATATTTAGCGAAGCTCATCCTGTCTAGACGGAGTTTTACGTAGTCAATGAGCGCTAATTTTGGTAAATGTTAATCATTTTTTACTCAGAAATTGTAGCGGTTAAATTCGAAATATTTTACTCAATAAAACTTCATTCATTCGCGTTTATTCGCGTCCATTAGCGGTTTTCTTTCCCCAGTATGATCGCCATGACGATAAACCCGCATTTTGAGGGTTGAGTTTTCCCGCTCCCCTATCCACATTCCCGCCCCGCTGCAAACCACGGCGGCATAAGTCATGGGAAAAAGTCTATTTCAAAAAGTCTGGGATTCACACTGCGTCGGCAAACTTGCCGATGGCCGCACACAACTCTTTATCGGCACCCACCTCATTCACGAGGTAACTTCACCACAAGCCTTCGGCATGTTGCGCGACCTCGGCCTGAAAGTAAAATTTCCTCAGCGCACCTTCGCGACCATCGACCACATCGTCCCAACGGAAAACCAAGATCAACCCGCCGATCCACTCGCTGCGGAGATGATCGATGCGATCCGCAAAAACTGCGATGATTTCGGCATCACTTATTTCGACCTAAAATCCGGCAAACAAGGCATCGTCCATGTGGTTGGTCCGGAGCAAGGCATCACTCAACCAGGAACCACCATCGCTTGCGGCGACTCCCACACCGCCACCCACGGCGCTTTCGGAGCGATCGCATTCGGCATCGGCACCAGCCAAGTCCGCGACGTCCTCGCCACCCAGACCATCGCGCTTCAGGAAATGAAAGTCCGTCGCATCGAGGTCAACGGCAACCTCCGTCCCGGCGTTTATGCGAAAGACGTCATCCTTCATATCATCCGCCTGCTCGGTGCCAACGGCGGTATCGGTTACGCTTACGAATACGCTGGCGATGTGTTTGACCGTATGTCCATGGAAGAGCGCATGACCGTTTGCAACATGTCCATCGAAGGTGGTGCGCGTTGCGGTTACGTGAATCCCGATGCAAAAACCATCGCCTACCTCCAAGGCCGTCCATACGTGGACAATAACAATTTCGAAGCAACCGCTACTCGCTGGTTGTCGTTCGCTTCGGATGCCGATGCGCATTTCGACGACATCGTGAAAATCGCTGCCGAGGACATCGAGCCAACCGTCACTTGGGGAATTTCTCCTGACGCAGGTATCTCGATCACGGAAAACATTCCTGACCCGCTGACCGCAACTTCACCTGAGCAAAAAGCCAGCATTGAAGAAGCTCTCGCCTACATGAAACTTCCCGCCGGCATGCCGATCCAAGGCATCAAGATCGATGTCGCATTTCTCGGTTCCTGCACCAACGGCCGTATCTCCGACTTCCGTGAAGTAGCGAAATACATCAAAGGTCACAAGGTGGCAGCGAACGTCAAAGCGATCGCCGTTCCCGGTTCACAGATCGTCGCGATCCAATGCGAGCAAGAAGGCCTCCCGGAAATTTTCCGCGCAGCCGGTTTCGAGTGGCGCGCCGCAGGTTGCTCGATGTGCCTAGCGATGAACCCCGATAAACTCATCGGCGATCAGCTTTGCGCTTCTTCTTCTAACCGAAACTTCAAAGGCCGCCAAGGTTCCCCAACCGGACGCACCATCCTGATGTCACCCGTGATGGTCGCCGCCGCCGCGATCAAAGGTGAAATCACCGACGCACGCGAACTCTTTGATCTCACGACAGCTAGCGCTGTCGTGAGATCGGTTCCTGGTTCTTAGTTCCTAGTTCTTAGTTATCATCTCTCAACTCTCACCTCATATGGCTTTAGACCCCGTCAAACAAGTTTCCGGAACCGGAGTATTCATTCCCGGCGCAGATATCGATACCGACCGCATCATCCCGGCTCGCTTCATGAAATGCGTCACCTTCGATGGACTCGGTGAATTCGCGTTCTACGATGTCCGTTTCAATTCAGAAACCGGAGAGAAAACCACCCATCCTCTCAACGACGAACGTTTCAAAAGCGCTTCGATCCTGATCGCCGGTGTGAATTTTGGTTGCGGTTCCTCACGTGAACACGCTCCGCAATCCCTCCGCAAATATGGTTTCAACGCCGTGATCGCAGAATCGTTTGCGGAAATTTTCTACGGCAACTCCACCACCCTCGCCATGCCTTGCGTAATGGCCACCGCCGATAATATCGCTACCCTCCGCGCCGCTGTCGAAAGCGATCCGACCACTGAAATCACCGTCGATGTCGAAGCCCTTCGCGTCCGCACTTCCAGCGGTCTCGACTTCGCCGTAAAAATGCCGGACTCCGCTCGCGAGGCTCTGGTATCAGGTCGCTGGGATCCCATCCAAGAGCTGATCGACAACGACGCAGCCATCAACGATCGCGCCAAAGCACTTCATTACGTCTAACTATAAAACCGCAGTTCCTGCGGTTTTATAGTGTTCCTGGTTCCTAGTTCTTAGTTCTTGGTTGAGCTTGGCGCTTTCACATTTGCGAACCAAAAACCAAGAACCAAGAACCAAGAACCAAGAACCAAGAACCAAGAACCAAGAACGAAAAGCCTCTGATTAGGCATTAATTTAGCCAATGAATCCATCAGATAAACCTCCAACTGGCATCGCGCTGTTCGACATGGACGGCACCTTGCTCGCATGGGATTGCCAGTTACTATTCCGCCATCACGTCCTGCGCGAAGAACCGCTTCGTGGTTTTGCTGTGATATTATTCCTGAAATTCCTACCCTTCGCAGGTTTGCTTGGAACAGAAAACCTGAAACGAATTTTTCATGCTTTCCTCTGGAAAATGCCGCCGGATCGGCTCGCCGAGCTCTCTGAGAGTTTCGCAAAACGACTCCTCCCCAGCATTTACCCCGAACTGAAATCCGCCCTAGATCAACACCGCGAAGCCGGTCACTTCACCATCCTCAGCTCCGCCAGCCCGGAATGTTACGTCGCTGAAGTCGGGAAATTGTTAGGCTTCGATCTTTACCTCGGAACGGTTTTTGAAAACAATGCCTTGTTTCCCGATCTCGTGAATCACAAGGGCGAAAACAAAGTCAACCGACTCCGTGAATTGCTACCTGCTTCCTATTTCAGCGAAGGCAAGCTCGTCCACTCCCACGGCTACACCGATAGCACTGCCGACCTCCCCATGCTGGAAATTTGCGACACTGCCACCGTGGTGAATCCTAAGCCTGCTCTTTCTGAGCTCGCCGAGCAAAACTGCTGGACCATCCTACGCCCCGCCTTGCCATGGAAATCCACATTTGAAAAATCATGGCGGGTTTTGCTGCTTCTGCTCGGCATCGGCAAAAATCCAGCCAAGCTCTGACCATGTTTCGCCGCGCGTTTGTTCTTCGCCTTATCGCCATCATCGCCACTGGCTTGATGGTCGCTGCGTTATTTCCGCCCTTCTCGTTATCCCTCCTCGGATGGATCTGCATGATCCCACTGCTGATCGCGTTGTGGAGTATCGATGGGGAACACCGTGCGAAAAAAGGTTTCCTCATCGGCTACCTTGCCGGCGCAATCAGCTTCGGCATCCAAGTTTCTTGGCTCTCCACCGTCTCATGGCTCGGGCCCATCATGCTCGCTGGATATCTCGCTATTTACTGGGGTATTTTCGGAGCCTTCGCCGCCACCATTGGAAATCCATGGAATCAAAAGAAGGGCATCTCTGAAACTCCCGCCCGCAGTCTTTTCAACGCCTTCACTCACGCCGCGATCTTCGCGGGTCTGGAAGTCGCGCGCGGCTGGATGCTCACCGGCTTTGGCTGGAACGGCCTTGGGGTTGCGTTTCATGAAACTCTCACGATCTCGCAGGCCGCGGATCTATTAGGTGTCGCCGGGCTATCCCTGATGCTGGTGTTTTTCCAAGCCATCATCGTTCAATGCTTCCGTCGACTCAAACGCGCAACCGCCGATGGCAAAAAAAGCCCACGTTGGGATTTCACCGTCACCGCAGTCGTAGTCGGCGTCCTGCTGGCTTATGGCATCCTCAGAATTTCCCAAGAAAACGCCAAGCCCTCAGTCGCACTGAAAACCCTGTTGGTACAAATTAACATTCCTCACGAAGGTGCCAAAGTCCTCTGGGGCACCGAACAAGTGCACATGGCCTACGAAGAGGAAACCCTCGAATCACTCAAAAACATCGCTGATCAGGATGAGAAAAACCTGCAAGCCGCCATGCAGAAAAGTGCCGAGGGAGAGATCGAACTCAACTCCCCGGATTGGGTGCTCTGGCCAGAAACAGCCCTCAACGGACGAATCCTCAGCACCGATGAAGGCCAATACGGATCATACATAGAGAACGCCGATACGATTTCCCGCGTTCGAGAATCGGGTGAAAATTTCAAACTCATCTACGGTGCCGTCGAAATCGAAGGCGAAGCTCAAGAAGACGGCCTCTATCAGAAAGAAAACGCCAGGATCTACAACTCCATCGTCATCGAAACTCCCAGCGGCGATATCCAAACCTTCCGTAAGCATCACCTTGTCCTTTTCGGGGAAACGATCCCGTTGCTAGACACCTTCCCGTTTCTCCAAACCATCTACGAACAACAATCCGGCCAGAAATACTATGGCTCGTTCAGCGCAGGTGAATCGCTCGAACCCCTTGAAGTTGATCTTAGGGGCCAAACGATACAAATCATTCCATCGGTCTGTTTTGAAGACACTGTCCCGCGCTTGACTCGGAAATTCATCCGCAACGCCCCCCAAATCATCGTCAACCTCACCAACGATGGCTGGTTCAAAACCTCCCCCGCCGCCGCCCAGCATTTCGCCAACGCCCGCTTCCGCGCCATCGAACTACGCCGCCCCATGCTGCGCTGTGCCAACACCGGGGTCTCCGCCGCTATCAGCACAATCGGATCTACCGCCCATCCCAAAACCGGTAAAGACCAAGCCATTCTGGACAAAGACGGCAACTCCTTCGTCCGCAGCCACCTGCTCACCGAACTCAATATCCCTCTAAAACCCACCACCTCGCTCTACTCCGTCATCGGAGATTGGGGGATTCTCCTGCTTTCCCTCATCGCTATCGCCTCCTCGATTCTGGAGAGTCGCTACCGGCGAACCGTGCCTCCGGCCGGCTGAAATCCCTTGGAATGGCTTCCCCTACCAACTGTTAGGCTGAATCAGGCTTTTTTTACTTGTGACAATCATTTCAGCTGCTTGGCTAGCGCCGAATTTATGACATTTAAGCCAGTCCGATGGCATATTTTGGCACAATTACAGCTCAATCACCTGAGATTAACCCCTTTCCCTCACTTTTCCATGCTCGATCCCAACTCGCCAATCCAATCCCCATCCATCATCACCCCAAAATCCGCCGCTTTGATCAGCCGACGCGGTGTGATCAGCACCCTCGGCCTCGCGACAACAGCTCTCTTTGCAGGCTCAATGAATGCTTCAGCCGCATTGTTCGGATCAGATGACGATATCCCAGTCGTTAAAGTCAAAACGACCACTACCACCGGCACCAAATCCAAGCCCAGCCAACAAATCGGCGGTTTCGATGAAGAATGGGTGAAACTCGAAGGCCGTAATCTCAATAGTTACGTCACTTACATCAATTCACTGAAACTGAAAAACATCAGTGCACAGGATGTGATCTCAGCTCACGCCAAAGAACGTGGCAATATCTGGAACCGCCTTCCCCCGCGCAAATGGTGGACGCGCATGGGTTACACTTTGAAAGTAGTCGATCGTATTTCTTCCGCCATGGACGTCCTGGTGAAGGAAATTGTTTCCGCTTACCGCACTCCCGCTTACAACTCACTTTGCCGCGGGGCAAAAAGCCACTCATGGCATCAATCAAATGTCGCCGTGGATGTGAGATTTGATACCTCCGCTCGCCAAGTGACAACCACCGCCCGCAGCCTTCGCGACCGCGGCCTCTTCAAAGGCGGCGTCGGCAGCTACTCCAGCTTCACACACATCGACACGCGTGGCGCGAATATGGATTGGTGATCTCTTTCGAGCTCTCACCCATTATTAATCGCTATGTCTCGATTGCTCAAATGTTCAATCGCCCTTGGTACCAGTCCGCTTATCATCGGCACTTTCATTTATTCTACATGGCGTCTAACGCGCTGGCAGTGGCTTGAAATGATGGGCTTGATGACGATTCTCATCGGGTTAATTGCATTTCTCAGTGGTGCGGTTTGTTTGACTCTTCATTTGAAACGCGAATCTCGCACGGGACGCACCTCTCCCTTGAATGCCTTACTCGTCGGAGGATTACTCATCGCAAACTTTCCCGCCGCAATCTTCTACACCTCATCAGCCATCGATATTTCCACCCGATACACCATCAGAGTTTACAACGACAGCGATCATCAGATCGAAAGTTTCATGATTTTGGGTCCAGGAATTGAGACCGAAATAGGTCCTATTCCTTCCGGAAAAAAAGTAGTCCGGCACTATTACCCCACCACAGATGGTTATCTCAGATTTACCGTTCGGCAGCACGGGTTAAGCTTCGAAGGTGAATTGGAAGGCTACGTAACTGGGGGCTCAGAAGGAGACAAGACGGTTAGAATCAGAGAAAAAGGAAGCTTTGAGATAAAGGATAACCTCAACTGACCGTTTCAGCTTTGTATTTTCCCCATCGCGCCTTAGTGTCACGTTATGACTCTCGCCACGAAAATCACCGTTCTCCGGCTTTTCCTGGTGCCCGTATTCGCCACTCTCGCCATCGCCTACAGCTTGAAAGTGGATTGGTTTGAAAACGCCGAAACCCTCCGGTGGGCGGCCCTTTCCGTCTTCACCATCGCCGCACTCAGTGATTGGCTCGATGGCTGGCTCGCGCGCCATTGCAATCAAGGCTCCGAACTCGGCGCATTTCTCGATCCCATCGCCGATAAAGCGTTGGTGTTCTCCGCCATCATCGTGCTCACCTTTTTTCAATGGGACGCCGATGGCTGGGCCATCCCCATCTGGTTCGTAGCCCTGGTCATTTTCCGTGACTGCATGATTCTAATCGGCATCCGGATTCTCTACTCCAAACATTTGAAAGTAAAAATCAAACCCCATTGGTCCGGCAAAGCCTGCACGGTTAGCCTTTTCCTCGTCATCGGCTGGGTCATGCTAAAAATCATTCCGCTCTCGCCTGTCTACCCCTGCATTGTCGCCGCCTTTTTTACCCTCTGGTCCACCTTTGAATACTTCCGTCAAGGCCTCGCCATCCTGCGTAAAGCAAACTAGCAATATGACCATGTGGATCGCCCGCACGAAAACCGAACTTCAAAAGCACCTCGCTTCGCTACCAAGGCCTATCGTTCTAGTTCCAACGATGGGAGCCCTCCATCCCGGACACTCCTCACTGATCGACCTCGCGCGCAAACACGCTGGCAGCGAAGGATCAGTCTTGGTTTCCATTTTCGTCAATCCCATCCAATTTGACAAATCCACCGATCTTGAAAACTACCCGCGCACGGAAGACGAAGATCTCAACATCTGCCAATCTCATGGCGCCGATGGCGTTTTTCTACCCGAACCCAGTGAAATGTATTTCAAAGATCTATCCATCACTGTTACCGAAAACTTACTTTCAGAACACCTTTGCGGAGCAACCCGTCCTGGCCATTTCGATGGGGTTTGCACCGTCGTCCTAAAACTCTTCAACCTCACCCGTTGCGATGCTGCTGTCTTTGGCGAAAAAGATTTTCAGCAACTCGCCATCATCCAACGCATGGTGCGCGACCTCGATCTTCAAGTTCAAATCGTTCCTCACGCCACTCTACGTGAGTCCGATGGATTAGCTATGTCGTCCCGCAACCGCCGCTTAACTCCCGAACAGCGAGCCGATGCTCCGAGAATTCGCAAAGCCCTGCTTACCGCTTCCAGTAAACCTTCTGCCGAAGAAATTCTATCAACCGCTTGTGAAATCATCGAAGCATCAACGCTCACAAAAATCGACTATCTCACACTTGTGGATGCAGAGACCCTGCAACCGACAGATAAAATCACACACTCTACAATCCTTGCCTGCGCGGTATTTTATGGCGATGTGCGATTGATCGATCACATTAAAACTTCAGACTGAAAGAATGAACTCTTCTATTCTTTCATTTCCTTCTCTTGTTCTCCTCCGTAGAAACTTTTGACGTAACCAGACTCCATCATCGTATCTTGCCACGGAGATAGGATTTTTGGTTCGCGGAAAATAATTGCAGCACGATTCATCCATTGCTCTGCCTCGGCGTTTTCCTTTTTATCAAACGCCAACGCGGCTTTCGTATAATAATAAAAAGGCGAGTCATCCTGATAATCATATTTATCTGCCAAAATGAGCGCTTCCTGATCCAAGCCGAGCTTTTTCTTACATATGAAAACTTTAAATTCTACCAACCTCAACATCTCTAGAGAATTTGGAGGCAACAGCTTCAATAACTCCTGAAATTTATCATGTGATTCCTGCCATTTCTGACTCACAAAGGTACACTCAGCCAAATTGAATTTTATACTAAGATTATCCGGGCTGATTTGCTTCGCCTTTTCAAATGAAATGATTGCCTTGTCAAAAATTCGCAGTTCAACGTAACAAGAACCCCTTAAATTATGTAACTCAAAGCTATTTGGGAAAAGCTTCTCTGCTTCATTTAGCTTTTCCAGCGCCTCAAACACACGCTTCTCTGTGAATAGTCGATGCGCTTCACCATATAGATTAATCATCTCTTTGCGCTTTTCTTCAGGAATATTAAAGAACTGACGCTGATTAGGTGACATATTATCAACTGCATTTGCATCAGCTTTTGCATCAGCTTTTGAATTTTGAGCATGCAATGTGACTGTGAAAAGCAGCGCGAATAATAAAAATAATTTCATCGAGAAGAAATTAACGTTTGGAATTCAAAATGCAAAGACAGAATCATCTAAATATCTCATTTAGATCCATTAGACTTTTTCCACGCGAACAATATGAACGGAGAAGGTCGATGGGTAGAAAGTAATTCATATTTCGCCAATCTGAAATTCTCAAGCCCCCGTAAAAAACACACAACCTGAGCCGCTTCGTCATCTCCACCCGGATGATCAGGATAACAAACTACCGCAAGAACTCCTCCCTTTTTCAACAGAAAGACCGATGCCTTCAATGCCATCAAGGTCGTTTCTGACTGCGTGACCAACTCACGATCCGAACCAGGTAAATATCCCAGATTGAAAACAATCGCCGTAGCCACACCCTCGGCGACATATTGCCCAATATCCGCATGCGATACCTGATAAAGCTCGACCCGATTTTCTAAAAGAGATTCCTTAAGCCGCTGCCGCGTTGCCTCTATTGCCTCTGCTTGAATATCAATGGCAATCACTTTTCCTCCATCACCCACTGCTTCCGCCAAAAAAACCGTATCGTGACCATTGCCAGCCGTCGCATCCACGACGCAGTCACCGCTACAGATCACCTGTCGTAAAAGCACATGCAACATATCGGTCGGACAAAGTAAGAACATCAGAGTGGAATTTCTTTCATTGATTCGATCACAAAATCCGCATTTGGCACAATCCCATCACAAATCCAATCCGCCAGCATCGCTGCCATTTTTGGAGCATACAACGAACCTTTAGATCCCAACCCATTGAATATCCAATTCCCCGCCGCGTTTTTCCCAATCAACGGTTGGCTCCTTCGTAAAATAGGCCGAATCCCGGCAACATGCTCCACCACCTGAAAATCACCTCCACCCAGCTTTTTCGCGATCTCAGTGATCCTCGCTAAGCCAGCATCGGTCGGCAACTCATCGAGTTGATTCCATTCATAGGTTGATCCAACCCGGAACAATCGCTGCCCAATCGGAATCAACCAACCACCCGCACCCACTTTGATATAATCCTCTGACCACTCCGCCCTTACGGTTATAATTTCACCTTTCGCGCAGCGATGCGATCCAAGCTGATCCTTCATCAACCCCTGCGCACCCTCACAAAGGATTCGGCTTGAATCAGCAATCCCAAATTTCTCATCCCCAATTTCCAATACCCCTTCTTTTAGAAAATGATTACGCGTTACATCCAGAAATCGCCGCGTATCCAACCACCCACCGCCGCGTAAAATCACATGATGGATAAATCCCTCTGGAGTCGGCTCGTCACGTTCTCCATCCAACCACTCACGCACCTCAGGCAGATCAAGTTTGGATGAAATTTTTAACCATTCCTTTTCAGTTTCCGCCAAACGCATCACCGGCATCGGATGCCAAAGCTTGACTTCAAACCTCTCCCCAAGCTTCTCGAAAAAATCCACCGCGTCAGAATGAAAATCCCCTATCAACCAACTCGGCTGAAAGTTTTTTCCAGTCAGAGGATTGATCAAACCCGCCGCCACCCGCGTGCTGCCGCCTGTTCCGGAATCGACGATTTGAAACGGAATCCCACGCTCCAAAAATTCCATACCCAAACAAGTCCCAGCCAATCCCTGACCCACAATCCGCCAAGGTTGATTCATGTTCATTTTCATCTGCAACAGTTGGAAAATTAACCCCACTTCAATCAACGCTTCTTAGCTGAAGCCAATTAAATCCCAGCTTCGGCAAACAAACCACCTATTCCATTCGCGTTTATTCACGTCCATTCGCGGTTTACTTTTTAATTTTAGCCAGAGCCTGAATCATCGCCTCATTCGGATCGGCTTTGTCCGGATTGTAATCCTTCGAATACGAAAAAATGTCTTTGTGCAGGTATTCCACAAACGTCTCCTTGTTCGCTTTCGAAAGCCGATTCCAGACCGCGATATTCAACGACCGCGCGACTTTCATCATCATTTTCAAAGTCAGCCGACGCCCAGCTTTCGCACGCTGGATCTGCTTGTGCGTCAATTGCTCCGGAGAATCCTCAACCAAGTCATGATTCGTCACCCCCCACCGCTGCATAATACCATCAAGTGGCTGTATTCCTAAGTCGCGCTCTTCCATTTCCATCCGCGCAGCATGTCGGCGTATCACGGGAGGTTCAATATCGAACACGAACTTCGGGCGAAAAAAATTTCCGAGAAAAGAAAATAGAACCGCAGATGAACGCAGATGGACACAGATAATCAGAGATTTATCAACTTTTTGCTCAATCACCAGATGGGTGAGAGGAAAGTTATTTATAAGTCCCACAGAATCTGCGTTCATCTGCGTTCATCCGTGGTTCCATTCTTAATTTTTAGATTATGGCGAGTTTTCTCGATAAAGCCGTAAATCCTCCTTGCTTAGTCCACTTACTTAGCTAAGTTTATTTTGTGATCGTTACTACTCACCAGGCGAAAACCAACCTCTCCAAGCTTATTCAACGGGCTCTGGATGGAGAGGAAATCATTATCGCTCGTCGGAACCAACCGCTGGTGAAACTCACGGTCGTTGAAGAAGCAAAACCCAAGGTCAGATTCGGTGCTCTTAAAGATCTCGTCTTAGTAATGGGTGACGATTTTGATGACGAATTAGAAGACTTTGCCGAATACGGGCCCGCCGAATTAACCAAAGTCGCCGAAGACGAGAAACCCTACCAAGCCTAAATTTTGCGCCTGCTTCTCGATACTCACACGATTCTCTGGATCATTCGCGATGA
>CAMCYT010000068.1 GCA_945885485.1 Prosthecobacter debontii | reverse complement strand
GGATTGAAGATCATCCAGATACCAGTAGAGATGATTGCGATCGTCTTCGATGCCGTGGCGGAAACGATGAGTCTCTGCGACATAAACATTCCCCTTGTCGTCAAAGGTTAGGGCGGTTGGCGATTTGATGCCTTCTTTTTTGAAAGTCGCATCGATGACGAGTGTGCTGTCTTTTGGAATCATCGCACCAGCTAGCTCAGCAGAGGAAACAAGGCCTTCTGCGTATGGCTTGCCTTTTTTGGTCGAGCTAGGAAATCTCGAGTTTGCGTAGTTTTCCTGCATGAAATGATCCACAGCAATGTATCCCCATTCGTCTTTCGCATCATCCACAATGCGGATCACTGCGTTCTTACCTTTGAATTTTTTGACGTCCCATACAACGTTGCTGAAATGTTGGCTTTTTTTGCCGGTCGCCTCCATGACGACCTTACCGTCTATGATTAATTGCACTGCCAATTTTGCTGGAGTGTCGCCACCAGCGACGAGGAACATCAAGTAGTCACTGCCGATCTTGATTTCTGGTGATGTTAAGGTTCCCACCGCATCATTACCGCCGTGAGCGGATAAAGCGAAAGCATCGTTGGCGAAATTCGTGAAAGGTTTTTCCATTCCATCGAGCTTCTCGTGAACGGGGGATAAGCCGAATGCCTTGCCTTCTGTCTGCCATTCACCAAAGCCATCGCCTTCGAAAGTTTGAATATCAGCGAAGGCGCCACATGTTACTGATAAAAAGATGGTGGAGAGAAGGAATGCGGGTTTCATGTTGGGTGATTTTTCTGACCTGAAATGGGTGTGGGTTTGGTGTTAAGTCAGGCATCTATTTTACCGCAAGACTCCGTTGGTTTTATCAGTTGCGTAGGAACTTATCCTCTTGTGGTGCTTCTGCAACCGTTGCTCTAGCTACTTCTATGACTGCCTGCAAAGTCCCGTTCTCCTCAGGAAAAGTCATTTTGCCCGCCACTTTGATCCAGCCGTTATCTGGTAGCAATGGGGGTTCTTTTCCGAATTCCAGAATGACAGGAATCGCCCGTGAGTCTGCCGCGCAACAGGTCATGAAAACTCGATAAAGCCGCATCCGAGTCCCATTTGGGTTGTTCACTTTTTCCTCTACGATCCGTCCTTCAGTCTCAATCTCCAACCCATTCAGCAGCCCCTGCAACTCTCGATCTCCCGTCGCGAAAAACAATTCCATCAGATTGAACTCCAAGTAGCCATCAGCCGTGCGGCGATGGCCTTTCTCGATTTCCTCTAGGGTTAGTGGCGGCAGCATGGTGGCGAAAAACTTGCTTTCTGTGGCGCTGGGACCTCCATCGTAAAGGCCTTTTCTGGCAAGTGTGGTTTGGGAAAAGTCATCACTCGTCCACACCATCGAGAGCGCAACTGGTGCAACCATCAGAAGCAGAGATACGATGGGATTCATGTCGCCACCTTCGTGGTCGTGATCATCGCCTTCACCGTGGTCATGCCCGCAGCTCGCAGTTTGACGAGCTGTTAGCAGATTGAACGTTCCCAAAACCGCCAGACCCAAACCACCAAACAAAGCGATGGGACGGAAATCTGAAATAAGGTAATGAATCAGTCGACCCGATCCATAGAAATACAACAGCGCCCCTGCCCATAGTAGGACGGAGAGCGAAAAGAAGATTCTGCGGAGTTCAGGTTTCATGATGGGATTACCCATTTTTGAGCAGCAATGGATACCAACCAAATCACGACGAAAAGTGCCACTCCGAGGTAGAGGATGAATTTTTTCCGCAACACCGATTGATAAAGAAAGAGTAATTTCACATCAAACATCGGCCCGAAGGTGAGAAACGCGAGTTTTGCACCCCAAGTGAATTTCGCGAGAGTCGCGGCAATAAACGCATCGGATGTGCTGCATAGACTCAGGATAAATGCCAGAGCCATCAATGCAGCTGGGGCGATGAACGTATTTCCTGCTAGGCCATCCAGCCAGACTGCGCCTGGTGCGATTCCTGTGTTGAACAGCGCGGTGATCGCCACACCTATCGTGAAATACACGCCGACATCGACGAAATCTTTCTGTGCGGATCGCATCGCGGCAACGAGGCGTCCATCTTCTTTCGGATGCTCATGTGCATGATCGTGGTCATGATGATGTCCACAGCAACCTGAGCAGGGTTCCTCTGCTTTGGGTATAGCAGCCTCTTTCTCGATTTTATCGACCAAGCTCTTGCGTAGAATGGAACGCATCGAAAAGCGGGCGATGACCAAGCCCACGCCCACCGCAACCAGGTAACCTAAAAGAACTCGTCCGCCTGTCATCATCCATGGCCCCTGACCCTGAAACGCCTTCCACGTGCTCAGTGCGGTGATCGGGTTCACGATGGGCGCGGCTAACATATAAGTAATTGCATAACTCACCGGCAGGCCTTTGCTCACCAATCTGCGGATCACCGGGACCACCGCACACTCGCATACCGGAAAAACCGCCCCCATCAAACCAGCCGCCAACACCGCGAGATTGCGGTTTTTGGGAAGAAACCGATCCATCGTCCCTGCCGGAAGATAGATGTCAATAAATCCACTGATAATCGTGCCCAAAAGGATGAACGGAGCACCCTCGAAAAGGATACTCAAAAACGCGTATGCGAAGTCCTGTTGGGCATCAGAGCTCATCGCGGAGTAGCCAAGCCGCCATCTTGCCAAGATGCAAGGACAGAGAACGAGAGAAGAAGTTGAATCAAACCGAAAGACCCAAGCGCTCCGTTTGTCCCAGGGTTCTACCTAACTTGATCGCCCTGACCTACTGCACCCGATTCCGTGGTTTTCATTTTCAAAAAATCGACCTAGGATCTAGTCATGATGAAGCGCGCAATGATTCTGTCTATGCTGTTGGTGACCCATATTTATGCAGCTGAGCCCTTGCCATTGTGGTCGGAAAAAGCCCCGGGTGCGATGGGTGAGACCCCGAAAGATATTCCAACTCTTACTCCATATCTGCCAGAAAAACCCGGCCCTGCTCGTGCGGCGATGGTGATTTGCCCCGGCGGGGGTTACGGCGGACTAGCGGACCACGAAGGATCGCATTACGCAAAATTTCTCAACGAACAGGGCATCGCGGCTTTTGTTTTGAAATATCGCCTAGGTTCAGCTGGATACCGCCATCCCGTGATGCTCAACGATGCTGCCCGCGCGGTTCGTATGGTGCGTTCACGCGCCACGGAATGGAATATCGATCCCACCAAAATCGGCATCATGGGTTCTTCCGCAGGTGGGCATTTGGCATCGACCCTTCTCACCCAATTTGATGCTGGTAACGTGGAGGCCACGGATCCGATTGATCGCCAGAGCTCCCGCCCGGATATTGGAGTGCTGTGTTATGCGGTGATCACGATGGGTGAGTTCACGCACAAAGGATCAAAGAAGAACCTGCTCGGTGACAATCCATCCGAAGAGCTCGTCACCTTGCTTTCCAGTGAACTGCAGGTGAAGGAAAACACACCGCCTTGCTTTATCTGGCATACATTTGAGGACGGCGGGGTGCCTGTTGAAAACAGCATGTTGTTCGCGAGCGCGTTGCGGAAAAACAAAGTTCCGTTTGATTTCCATGTTTATCAAAAAGGCGCGCACGGCATGGGACTCGGCAGTAAGGGTGATCCCGCCACGCGCCATCCGTGGACCCAAGACCTCGTGTTCTGGCTGAAGACTCAAGGCTGGACTCCTTGACCATGCGTTATTTTCTAACAGCTCCGGTCATCTTGCTTTCGCTCACACTCTCAGCGGTGGGAGAAAAATATAGTTTCGAACGCGAGCTTATGGCCACGCGCTTCACGATCGTTTGCTATACTGATGACCAAGCGGCTGCGCAAAAAGCGGCAGAGAATGCTTTTGCTATCGCGGAAAAGGTAAACATCACCGCCTCTGACTATCTACCAGACAGTGAGCTTACTCGACTCGCTTCAAAATCTATCGATACGCCGATTTCGCTAGATCCTCTGCTTTATGATCTGTTAGAATATTCGCGCGAGATGGCCGTAACCACTCATGGTGCCTTTGATCCCACGCTAGGTCCGCTGACAAAGCTCTGGCGTGAGACACGCAAGAGCAGGCTTTTGCCCGATCCGGAAAAACTCGAGTCCGCTCGTGATGCGGTCGGTTGGAAACATTTCACCTTGGATGAGAAAACCCACAGCATCAAACTTCTACAAAAAAACATGGCGTTTGATCTCGGCGGCATTGCCAAAGGCTACGCTGCCGATCTCATGCTCGAATCACTTATCGCAGCCGGAATTCATCAATCCATGATTGTGGCCGGTGGCGATATCCGGCTTGGCAGTCCACCGCCGGGGCGCGATGGCTGGAACGTGGCAGTGCAGACATTCGATCTGAATAAGCGCGACGAAATTCTCATGCTTTCAAACGCCGCCGTTTCCACTTCTGGCGATCTCCATCAATCCGTCGAAATCGATGGTGTAAAATATTCCCACATCCTCGATCCCGCAACGGGCCTCGGGCTTACACGCCGCATCGCTGTCACGGTGGTTGCCGATCGTGCAGCACTCAGCGATGCTCTTGCGACCGCCGCCTGCGTGATGGGCGCGGATGCTGAAGCTACATTGAAAAAACTCCCCGGGGTGCGCGATGTAAAAATCCGGACTTTGCAAGAATCGCCCGCCAATGCACGTTCTCAAGAACCTAAAAAGCCATTCATTGATGAAAAGTAGCCGCAGAAATTTCCTTCAACATTCCTTACTAGGAACCGCAGGTCTCGGCCTCGGGATTGCCTCTACTTCGGATGTCCATGCCGCGCCTGTGCCAAGCGCAGCTGAACCGGAACTCACTCAGGAAATTGATGTATTGGTCGTCGGTGGTGGCACTGCCGGAGTCATCGCCGCGATCCAAGCCGGACGCGCCGGAGCGAAAACCCTACTCGTCGAACGCGGTGCGCAACTCGGCGGCGCCATGACCACGGGCGGCGTGGCGTTTCCCGGTTTGTTCGATGCATGGGGCAAACAAATCATCGCAGGCATCGGCTGGGAGTTGGTCAAAGAAAGTGTCGAGTTGGACAAAGGCCCAATGCCTGATTTTTCAAAAGTCCCGCAACATCACTGGCAGAACCAAGTGTTCATCAATCAATTTCTCTACGTGATTCTTGCTGAGGAAAAATGTGAGCAGGCGGGTGTGCAAATCGCTTATCATGAGTTTCCTCAAACCGTAACGAAAACCGAAACGGGTTGGCAGGTCGAGTGCATCGGATTTGGCACCAAGCGCCGGGTGAACTGCAAACAAATCATCGACTGCACCGGCGGAGCGGAAGTGGTTGGAATGTTAGGTTTTCCTCGTTTGCGTGAGAAAGAACGCCAGCCGGGATCCTATCTTTACATGATGGGAGAAGCGCATGATCCGGGTCGGAATCAGATCCACCGGCTTTATGTTTACGGCGCGGAATCCACCAACTCGCGCACCGTGACTCATGCGAATCTAACAGGACGGAAATCGATTCTCGAGGCGCTTCGTAAAAAGAAAGGTGCGCGCCTGATGCACATGCAGCCGGAAACCGGTTTCCGCGAGAGCTATCGCATCGATGGCGAAACCTTGATCACTGTGAACGATTACCGATCCGGGAAAAAATTCGACGATGCGATTTGCTACGCATTTTATCCAGTCGATCTTCACACCAAGAGCGGAGTGAAGCCGGAGCCCCTCAAACCCGGCATCGTCCCGACGGTTCCGTTGCGCGCTCTCATTCCCAAAGGCAGCAAGAACATCATCGTCGCCGGGCGATGCGTGAGCAGCGATCGATTGGCAAATTCTGGCCTGCGCGTCCAAGCCTCGTGCATGGGAATGGGCCAAGCCGCTGGCGCTGTCGCCGCTCTTGCCGCAAAAGCGGGTTCCACTCCGCTAGAGATTCCGCTTAAAGAAATTCATGATCTTCTCCGTAAGCACGGAGCCATCATCCCCGGCGATGTCTAACAAATCCAAACGCCAGCTCGGCACGCTTCCGCGCCGTGCCGTTTCACTGCTCACCGCGCTGACTTTTCTTGTCCTCGCAGTGACCGGAGTGCTGGCGTTCATCCAGCCGTTTTCCATCGGGATCATCGGCCTGCACTCGCTGATGGGTTTTGTGTTCATCGTCCTGATCGGACTTCACATTTTCAACAACAGCCGCCCACTCAGCAGTTACCTGCGCAGCAAAACCCTGTGGGCAACGCTCGCCTTCACCGCCGTTCTCACCCTGCTTTTCTGGTGGCAACCCTCACCGGTGAAAACCGTGCTCGGTTGGAGCGGTAACCTCGGGCCTGCCATGGAGCGCTTTGAAATGAGCGAAGATGAAATGGTTTTTGATTACAGCCCGTCGCCGGATTACAAGATGCGTTTGAATGTGAAAACCGGTCCTTCCTACGACACCAGCCCGCCGCCCCAAGTTGCGATCTGGTTGGAAAACCAAGGTGGCTACCACATCAAAACATTACTCGAACCGAAGGAAAAATTCGAGACCTCATACTGGTCTTTCAAGCACGCCGGTTGGGAAAAAGCTAAGCGCGAGGCAGAAGCGGAGAAAGACATCGATGCTGTCACTTCACCCACAGCGAACGGTTCCTTCGATCCAGCCGACTACATCCTTCCGAGCGATTCAAAGGAATCCAACCCTTATCAGCTTCTACTCGAAATCAACCAGCCCGGTGACAACCAATCTTCCTTGGTTTACGCGGTGGAAATCGATAACTCTCTGCCGCGCGGTTATCAGTTGTTAGATTTAAAAGGCTTTCCCAAACGCGAAGCGGACGACGAAAAGGGCAAGGAGGTTTGGGGTCTCTACTATGTGGATGAATCTTTCACCACGGCTCTCGATCTCATCGACAGCGCACTGCTGACGATTGATCGCGCGAAGTAGTTTCACTTCTTCAGCTCAAACCCGCGCGTGGCAGGCTTTTCGGCAGAAGGGAAATCTTTAGGGATCTCTTGAGTCACCTTTCCTGTCGCTGCCCATTCGGAACCACGCAGGAAAGTGACGATGAATCCAACGCCTTCAAACGCCTCAGTGTCGTGGCCAAGTGTGGTGTGAAAGACACGGCCTTTTCCATAAACCAGTGTCATCAACATCGGTTCGTTGCGCCCGGCTTTTTGGAGCTGCGGCGTATCGGCAGCGGTGGCGAGAATGGTCATGTTTTCCGCTGGGCCGCGTAGGTTGGAATAGCACTCGTCTTTGGTATGCATCCAAAAATCCGGCAAGCCTTTGGTGATCGGATGGGTCTTGTCGCGCATCGTGATCAGGAATTCTTGCAGTGGTCCGTGAGCTCCGCAGTTGCCGGGTGCGTCTTCGCGAACGATTTTGCCTTCGGCATCATAATACACATACGGACCTGATTTTTCATTGCGACCGCCCCAGCCACCAAGGCCGATCATCTTATTATATTCAGGCCAATTTCCCCAACTGTTGTCAGCTGCGTGTACGGATACGAATCCCCCGCCATTATTCATGTAGCTCTCAAAATTTTTCTTGGTTTGCTCGGGCCAATCCGCAGCACCGAACCCGAAGTTACTGACAACTACTTTGTATTTCGAAAAGTCAGGTGAGAAGCTTGGATCCGGAATAGATTTATCAGATCCTTCTGTTTCTCCTGCACCAGCCAGCGGTAACCATGATTCCTCGCGTTTGTAATTTGAAATCAAACGGACGCGGGCGACTTCCACCTCAAACAAGCCACTGCTTTCGAGATATTGTTTCATCATCACCGTAGACTTGGGCCACACTGCATGATTGTTCTGTCCGTCAACAATGAGCGCTTTCATTTTTTCAGCTGCGGAGGCAGGCAGAGAGAGTATTAAAGATAGGGCGATTAAGGAGGTGGTTAACTTCATGAACAAAGTTTACGAAGTCTAAATCGAAATTTCATCAATAAAGTGAAAAACGTTCCCTCATATTCTAGTTTTGATAAGGACAATTGTTTCTCGATTTATCTTAACATCCGTTTTAATTCCACATCATGACTCCACAAACCACCGTCAGCCTCCATCCCTATTTCAAACCACATGATGGCAAACTCGCTGAGTTCATCGCAAAGATGCCGGCTTTTGTCGAACGGACCCGCAGCGAAGAGGGCGTGCTGTTTTATGATTTCACCGTCTGTGGAGATATCATTTTCTGCCGCGAGGCCTATGTGGGTGCTGAAGGGGCGCTGCTCCATCTCGACAACGTCGGCGACCTTCTCGGCGAGGCGCTCGGTATCGCAGAACTCGTTCGACTCGAAGTCCACGGGGCCGCCACAGAACTCGATAAAATGCGCGAGGCGCTGAAAGATTTGCCTGTTCAGTGGTTCATTCTGGAGACGTGTCTGCAAAAATAAGCCCGCCGGAGACTCTGGAAAAGCTGCCCCGATGTGTCGGGGCAGCTTTTCCAGATAGGTATGATTGCTACCAAGCTTTCAAAAAACCTTACCGCGGATCCGTGACGCGACCGAGGAACAAACAAGCGCCGCTTTTGGTATGTTGGATCGCAAAGGCGAAAGGGCGGTCGACTCGAATTTCCAGGGGTTGCTCGGGTTCTATGAGCGCGGACCGAATTGCCACAATGACCGCCGTGGCCGCTGCGGCTTCGGTGCCGTATTCATCCACGGCGACAAAACCTTTGTGCACGACCTGGCTGATACTCAGTTTTTCTGAAGCCATGCCTGAGAAATCTGCGGTGCCTTGTATGAATGCCGTTGGCATGCCCATGGCGGCGAGGTGATCGGCAAGCGCGATACTTGGTGGCTCGAGTTTGAATTTCGGATAATGCAATTCGATCTCTTGCCTAGGTGCGGAAGCGGCTTGTTGGAGTAGATCGGCAGTGAGGGTTTTTTCCATCGCAACCAGGCCTTCTTTTTCATCTGGCACCATGATGAGAAATTGTAGGCCATCATCGGCATACGGCACGGTCACGCTCACGCCGCCAGGAATTTTGAGATATCCGTATTCACGCCGCTTGACCAAACCCGCCACTTTCACGGCTTGGGTTCCATTCACAAAAAACGCTGCATCGGCTTCTTTGGAAAATTCCGATTGCCACGCGGCCTTCATATAAATGGCGTTGGCGAGCACCAATCTCGTGTCCGGATCGATTGCACCTTGAGGAATTAAATCCTTGATGCGGTCTTTGGTTTGTCCAGCAATCCAGTCGTTGATGTGTTTCCGCGAAAACTCAGGGGCGCTTCCGAAATCCAAGGCCTCGAGCGGGGCATCGTAAGATTTTTTAAGCAGCGCGAGAAACGGTTTTTCGAAGCTGAAATTCTTCTCGCCGAACAAGCGGTTGGCGGTGGTGATTTCCAAGGGCGTGCTAGGACCACCATGACGCCCGGTTTGCGCGACGTTTTTTTTGCTGGTTTTGACGAGGTTTGACAAATCCCCGGCGATCGCTGCGAAGTTCGCATGCAGGGCTTTTTCGTCCTCTCCGAAGTGCAGGGTCGCGGCCATTTCATCTCGGGTTTTGCCAGCGGCACCCGCGTAAGTCATGGCAAGCGCGCTCTGGATCGACCACGGCGAAGCGACGATGTTGCCTCCGTCCTTTGCAAGTCGTTGATGCAGTTCGAGGCCAAAGGTATTAATGCCGTGGCCGTCTGGCTTTGCTTCGGCATTAACGGTGCATACGGCGATGGCCGTCACCATAAGGGAGGTTAGGGACATTTTCATAATTTACTTAGTTACAAGTAATAGACAGGCGAAGCGATAAATCCTTAGTTAAATTTTAGCGAGAGCTTAGAGAGTTGGAAATTTAAAGCTCTCGAAGCACTGAGGTTTCTTTTAACCACGGAAAGCACGGAATGGGCGCTAAAGCGCTGGATTGGTGCTTTGAGTTCGCTGTGTGGATGAAAAATATAATAGTTCCAAAGATCAGATTGAATACACTCATTCTGTGAATTCCGTGGTTAAAACTCTTCCATGCACTGTGGTTAAGAACTCTTGGAGCGCTCCATGGTTAATCCTTGCTCAGGTTTGGCATTTCGATTCATTTCTATTTTATGAAAACTCTGATCGCTCTCCTCTCCTTCGCGCTCTCCTGTGTATCGGCTTTCGCCGCGCCGTTCGAGGGGCCGGAAGGAAAATCCTACGTTTACAAAACCTCTGCAGGCGTCGAGCGGAAGATGGAAATTTTCTTCCCACCCAATCACGATCCCGCAAAATCCAAAGTTCCCGGTGTGATTTTTTTCCACGGTGGCGGCTGGTCGGGCGGGAGCCTCAGTCAATTCCGTTTCGCCGCATCTTATTTTGCCAGCCGTGGCCTAGTCTGCGCCACAGCGGAATATCAGATGCTTGGGAAAGCAGGAATGGAGAAGCTCGCAAAGGGCGAATCCAAAAAACGCGCCTGCGTCACCGATGCGAAAAGCGCGATCCGTTGGTTTAAGAAAAACGCCGCAGAACTTGGAATCGATCCCGCACGCATCATCACTGGCGGAGGCAGCGCAGGCGGCCACATCAGTGCGCTCGCCACGATGAATCCCGGTCTCAACGATCCTACCGATCCCAAAGACATCGATACTAGCGTGGTTGCTTACCTTTGGTTCAATCCCGCCTTTGAAGACTCAGACAAAACCGACCCTGAAATCGATATCCTCAACCATCTTAAAGCAGACTTGCCGCCTGCGATTGTTTTCTTTGGCGATAAAGACACGTGGAAAAAAGGTTGGGATGTGGCTCATGCGAAATGGAAAGCCCTGGGCACCAAAACCATCGATCTACAGATTGCTGTTGGTCAAAATCACTCATTTTTCAACAAAGATCCATGGCGTAGCGTGACCCTCATCGCCGCCGATGAGTTTCTGGTGAAGCAGGGGTTGCTGACTGGTAAGCCCACTTTGGTCATGCCAGCGAGCGGAAAAAAACTTATGCTTCCGGCAGAATAGAGTTAGGTCGAGTAAGTTCACCCCAAGGAGAGGCTGCATCCTGCTGCCATCTTGTCTTTATTTTCGTTCAAAAATCCAAATTCTACGAATAAGGAAGATCACACATTGCCAGACCACATGAAAACAAGTTGCCGGTGGCATCCGTGTCAAATTACTGGCTGGCGAAACAACTCATGATGAGGCATACTGGTTCCGTTAGCCGTATGATCGGAGTGTTTGGATAGAACAAAGCCAGCCTCAAAAAAAGTGAAATCCAATTTTTTTAAATGCGACTCCTTCCCCTAATGACTATGAAAACAATCATCATCCCCAGTCTTCTTTTAGCTCTGTCTTCCATTCATGCCGGTGCCGAGCCGCCAGTGATTTTGGCAAACGCGAAGAAAAGTCCGCTCACCGCTTTCGTCATCGAGCCGAAGCGCGTGGTTTGGAAATCCGAGCAAGGTGTCACAAATTCCGAAAACCTGCTCAAGCCTCACAGCGGTCAGGCCGTGCTTTCCGAACCCGTGCCACCGATGGTGATTAAGCCGGGTGGAGCCGTGGTAATTGATTTCGGCGTGGAAATCGCCGGTTCGATCGAACTGTTTACGCCCATGACCAAAGGCAAGGAAATGCCCTCCGTGCGCATCCGTCTCGGAGAGTCCGTCGCGGAAACGATGGTGGAGCTTGGCGTTCGCGGCGCACAGAACGATCACGCCTTGCGCGATCAAGTCGTCAAACTTCCGTGGCTTGGCAAAACCACAATCGGCCCAAGCGGTTTTCGTTTCGTGCGCATAGACAACGTGGATCCCAAAATCAACGTCGAACTCAGCCAGGTCCGCGCGATTCTGACACTTCGCGACATTTCCTACATCGGTTCCTTTAAGTGTTCCGATGACAGGCTGAACCAAATATGGGAGACTGGTGCTTACACCGTTCACCTCAACATGCAGGAATTTTTATGGGACGGCATCAAACGTGACCGCCTCGTCTGGCTCGGCGATATGCATCCGGAGGTCAGCGTGATCAATAGCGTCTTCGGCCACAATCCCGTGGTGCCTAACAGTCTCGACATGACACGCGACGTCACGCCGGTAACCGTATGGATGAACGGCATCAGCTCCTACTCGATGTGGTGGATCCTGATCCA
>CAMCYT010000067.1 GCA_945885485.1 Prosthecobacter debontii | reverse complement strand
CTTTTAACCAATAACGTTTAACGTGTTCTAGCCTTTAGCCTAGAACACCTTTCACCACTTTCGTGCCGGGTTTGGTGATGTTGCTTAGGCGTTGCCCGACGCCTTGGAAGGGGAAGGTGAGTTTTTCGTGATCGAAGCCCAGGAGGTGAAGCATGGTGGCGTGGAGTTCATGGACGGAAACTTTGTCTTTGATGGCCTCGTAGCCGATGGGATCGGTTTCACCGTAGGAGGTTCCGGCTTTCACACCGCCGCCAGCCATCCAGATGGTGAAACCGCCGGGGTTGTGGTCGCGTCCAACGAAGGACATTTCACCACCACCACGGTTCTCGCGCATGGGTGTGCGTCCAAATTCTCCGCCCCAGACGACGAGTGTATCTTCTAACATTCCGCGGCGTTTGAGATCTTTGAGTAGGGCGGTGATGGGTTTGTCGATGCGGTTACAGAGATCGGTGAAGCCAGTTTTAAGATCCGTGTCTTTTCCGGTTCCATGGGAGTCCCAACCCCAGTCGAAAAGTTGAATGTAGCGGACGCCGCGTTCGGCGAGTCGGCGTGCGAGAAGACAGTTGTTGGCAAACGATTCTTTGCCGGGCTCGGTGCCATACATGGCGTGAGTGTCTTCGTTTTCTTGTTTGAGATCGAAGGCATCTGTGGCGTGCATTTGCATGCGGTAAGCCATTTCGTATTGGGCGATACGTGTGACCGTCTCAGGATCGCCGGTTTCTTTGGCGATTTTTTGGTTGATACGGTCAAGGGCGTCGATGGAACGGCGGCGCATGTCGCGAGTGACGCCATCCGGATTCTGGAGATAGAGAACGGGTTCACCTTGGGAGCGGCATTGGACGCCTTGATAAACGGAGGGAAGATAACCGGAGCCCCAAACGGATTTCCCTGCATCGGGGTTTTTCCCGCCGGATGTTAGAACGATGAAACCCGGAAGGTTTTGGTTCTCCGAACCGAGGCCGTAAGTGGCCCATGCGCCTATGGAGGGAGCGCCGAGGTTTTGGGTTCCGGTGTGGACGAGGAGTTGAGCGGGACCGTGGTTGAATTGATCGGTGTGCATCGATTTGATGAAGCACAGATCATCGGCCATTGTGGAGAGGTGAGGGAGGCGGTCAGAAATCCATGCTCCGCTCTGACCATGCTGTTTGAATGGGAATTGTGGTCCGAGCATTTTAGGCACGCCTTGGATGAAGGCGAACTGTTTGCCTTCGATGAATTCTTTCGGGCAGTCTTTGCCGTTGAGTTTTTCGAGTTCGGGCTTGTAGTCGAAGAGTTCAAGATGAGAAGGCGCGCCAGCCATGTGGAGGTAGATTACGCGCTTGGCTTTGCCGGGAAGCATAGGCATGGCAGGAGCGAGCGGATTGGACGTATCTTTAACCAAGGCTTGAGAGGCACCGAAAAGGTTTTGTCCCATGCTGGCCATCCACATCGCACCGAGGCCAGTCGAGCATTTCGCGAGGAAATGGCGGCGGGTTTGGTGGGAGAGCTCCGCGAGGTGGATTTCGTTTTCTAGACGGTTCATTTGGTTAGGGCGGCGTCGAGGTTAAGGATCGTGTTGGCGGTAAGGGTGAGTGCGGGATCAAATCCCATCAGACCTTTCGCATCGGTTGTTTCCTTTTTCAAGTCTTGATAAAGAGCGACTAACTCTTTGATGATTTCAGGACCGGCTTGGTGCTGAGTGACGGCAAGATAGGCAAAGCTGATTTGTGCATCGATCTCACCTGAATGCTGGCGCATTTTTTCAGCCAGAGCGGCAGCGGCTTCGATGTGGGCGGGGTCGTTCATCGTAACAAGCGCTTGCAGAGGTGTGTTGGAAGCGATGCGCCGTGCGGAGCAAACATCCCGGCTTGGCGCATCGAATGTTAGAAATCCAGGGAATCCGCTGGTGCGTTTGGTGTAGGTGTAAATGCCGCGGCGGTATTTGTCTTCACCTTTGGACTCATTCCAATTCGCACCGCTGTATACGGAACTCCAGACGCCTGCAGGTTGTGGTGGATAGACCGGATGACCATACATTTTCTTGGATAGTAAACTGGAAGCGGCAAGAGCTTGATCGCGAATCATCTCGGCGCTCAGGCGATTTCTTGGACCGCGCGCGACGAGTTGATTTTTTGGATCTCGCTCAAGTAACTCAGGCGTAGCTTTGGATGTTTGAAAATAGGTTGAAGATAGTGTTATTTCGCGAAGGGCTTTTTTGATAGACCACTTATGTTCACCTTGGAAGCGCAGAGCGAGGTGATCAAGCAGGGCGAGATTGGAAGGTAGAGTTCCGGAGGTGCCGAAGTCTTCCATCGTTTCGACGATGCCGATTCCGAACATTTCACCCCACAAGCGATTGACCATGACGCGGGCGGTGAGGGGATTTTCGGTGCTCGCCATCCAGCGTGCCATATCTAGACGATTGATCTCTTCTTTTTTCGGGAAATTTCCTCGTAGAAGATCGGGGACATCGGCTTTGACGATTTGCTCTTTGGTTAAACGATTGCCACGAGCGAACAATCGGGTCTCGCGTCTTCCTGCAGCAGGACGATCCATCATGATAGGAACCTCCGTGCCTTTCATCGCTAACATGCGATCTAGATTTCTGAAAACTTTTTGCCACGTTTCGATTCGTTTTTGATCTGTTCTGAGGGAGGTGTAGCGCACGTCTTCGGCAACCTCTATTTTAAATCTTCTGACATAAGCGGTTTGGCTTTCGTTGGCGTTGGCACCTTGTTTAAGAGATATTTCAATGGTCTCTCCAGGTTCAAGGGTGATTTGATTTTCGGGAAGGATCACAAATCTGCGCGGACCAGCGATGCGTGGAAATTCACCCAGACCAGAGTTTGCGCCGTCTCTACCGGTTGGGTCTTTGAAGCGTTCGAAACGTTCGCCGATGCCTTTCTGTGCGAACGCACTCATGGGATCTGTCGAACCGGAGAGCTGATCAGCAATGACTTCACCCATCGGAACTTGGGTGCGTTTGCCATCGGCTGAAATTTTATCGATGTTAAATAAGGTTACGAAAGCACCGATCTCAGGCCAATTTTTTGGATTGTCACTTTGCGGATAGATTGAGAGTTTCAGCGCATCGATTTTTGGAAGATGGCCGGAAATTTTATGGGTGGTGCCTGAGTGAAGATTTCCTTCGCTGAAAATCATGCCATCTTTATCGATACGCATCGTGCCGTGCTGAGGTTTGAAAGATATGTTTTCTAAGATATTCCATGGGGTATCGGAAATTTTCCGACCTTCGGCATCGAGTGCTTCACGTAGTGCGCGAGTTTCACGATCGAGTTTCACCCATTCATCGCCAGCGAGTTTAATTTTTGGGAATTCGTTTTTGAGATCGGAGTCTTCGGATTGGTTAAAGAAATCCATGAACTCGTAATATTCATCGTGAGTGATAGGATCGTAAGGATGGGAGTGGCATTGGACGCAACCAAACGTGGTGGCCTGCCATGTGGTCCAAACCGTGGAGACACGATCGATCACCGCAGCGACGCGGTATTCCTCGTCATCCGTCCCGCCTTCGGTATTGGTTTGGGTATTGCGGTGGAAAGCTGTGGCAAGGATTTGGTCAGAGGTGGCGTTGGGTAAAAGATCGCCAGCCAATTGTTCGATCGTGAATTGATCGTAAGGCATGTCTGCGTTGAGTGAGCGTATCACCCAATCCTTCCATGGCCATATGTCACGGTGAGGATCTTTTTCAAATCCGAAGGTATCGGCGTAGCGAGCGAGATCCAGCCAGACGGTGGCCCAGCGTTCGCCGTAGGCGGGGGAGGTGAGTAATTGATCCACGATTTTTTCGCGAGCGGCTTTGCCTTCCGTGTTCCACCCAGCTTCGAGTTGTTTGAGGTCTTCGATGCTTGGCGGCAGACCGGTGAGGTCGAAGCTGACCCGGCGTAACCATTCGGCGGCGCTGGCTAGGGGTGAGGGTGCGAGGTTGTTTTTCTCAAGATTCGCTAAAATGAAGCGATCGAGCGGTTGGGTCGGCCATGCTTCGTTTTTGAGAGCCGGGATGCTTTTTGCGACCGGAGCCATGAAAGCCCAATGTTCTTCCCATTTCGCGCCTTCGGAAATCCATGTTTCAAGTAGGGCGATTTCTTTTTCTTTGAGAGGTGAGCCGTGTTTGGGTTTTGGCATCATTTCCTCGGGATCTTTGCTGCGGACGCGGCGCATGATTTCTGATTCAGCAGGTTTTCCCGGTACGATGGCGATTTCGCCCGATTCACCCTCAATGATAGCGCGATCCCGATAAATGAAAGAAATTCCTCCCGCTTCTTTCACTCCGCCATGGCAGGCGGTGCAGTTTTTAAGGAAAATGGGGCGGATGTCGCGATTAAAACTGATCTCGTCGGCCATCAGATCGAGGCTAAGTGAGTTCAAGCCTAAGAGCAGGCAGGATATCTTGAGGAAACTATTCAAAACGGTGGGAGGATAACGTTGGTTTGGAGAATTTTCTTACAATATAAGAGTGTGAAAATCTTCATTGAATGTTGTCGTTGTGGGCTAGAGTGTGCATCTTCCCCGCACAGCTAACTGTATGAAGATTCTGTCACATAAAGATGCCTCCTATCCCTCGTTCGTCAAGCGACTACATCGCCGGGCGATTCCCGAGGATTCGGTCCGTGATTTGGTTTCGGATATTATCGCGAAAGTTGGTATGGAAGGCGATAATGCATTGGTGGAGCTAACGCATCGTTTCGATGGTGCAAAGCTGACGAAAAATCAGTTGTTTGTGAGCGAGAAAGAATTCGCACAAGCGGAAGCATCGGTGACTGCTGCGACGCGTGAAGCGATCCGTCGAAGTTTGAAAAACATTCATGCCTTTGCGCAGAAAAGCATGCGTAAGGATTGGTCATCGAAGAATGCGGAAGGCGCGCTGATCGGTGAACGATTCACTCCGTTTGATCGGGTGGGTGTTTATGTACCCGGAGGGAAAGCGCCATTGGTTTCCACGGCATTGATGACAGCTGGATTTGCGCAAGCGGCAGGTGTTCCAGAAATTTTCGCAGCAACACCGTGCGGCCCTGATGGCACGGTGAATCCCGCGTTGTTGTTTGCATTGAAACAAGCTGGTGTGACGCAAGCGATCAAAGTTGGCGGAGCACAAGCCATTGCAGCGATGGCGCTTGGGACGAAAACGATTGATCCGGTGGATCGTATTTTCGGTCCGGGAAATCGTTTTGTGGTTGAAGCGAAACGTCAATTGGTCGGTGCGGTATCGATCGATCTTCTGCCAGGGCCTAGTGAGATTTTGATTTTGGCGGATGCCTCGGCGAAAGCGGCTTACATCGCAGCGGATATGCTTGCTCAAGCGGAGCATGGCGGCGATAGTGCGGTGGGTTTCCTGACGACATCATATGCGTTGTTAGAAAAAGTCCGCGTGGAGATTGAGAAACAAACGGCAAAGCTGAGCCGATCGAAAATCATCAAAGAAGTTTTGAAAACCAGCACGTTTTTGTTGCATGTGAAATCGATAGATCAAGGTGTGGCCATTGTGAATGCGTTTGCTCCTGAGCACCTTTCTTTGATCGTAAAAGATGAAGACGTAGTGCTGGCGCGAATCCGCACGGCGGGTGCGATTTATCTTGGTGCTGATTCTCCGGTTGCGGTTGGCGATTTTCTCGCTGGGCCCAGCCACACATTGCCAACGGGTGGGGCGGGACGGTCGTTTTCCGGTCTCCGTGCCGATCAGTTTCAACGCCGCACCAGCATTGTGAAAATGGATAAACGGGCGGTTGAGAAATCGTTGTCGGTGATTGAGGAGTTTGCGCGTTTGGAAGGATTGGATGCGCACGGGAAATCGACTTCGATTCGTTTGAAACGTTAAGAGAAATTTTTAACCACGGAATGCACGGATTACACGGAATGGGCGCTAAAGCGCTGGTTAGGTGCTTTGAGTTCGCTGTGTGGATAAATTTAAGATTCAACGATCAGTGTGGCATCGAACATTCCGTGTATTGACTCCATTTTATTACGTCCAAGCCAACTCGGCTTCGCCATTTCTGAAACTCATTAAGATTCGTTCTGCTTTCCGTGCATTCCGTGGTTAAGGTTTTCTAATCTCGAAATATCCCCGTTTGACGGGAGGTGTGTTAGTGGCTTTTCTTGTGGGTATGAAAAAGATCATTTCGTTGGTTGTGAGTTTCTGTGGGCTGATGCCGTTGGGCGCAGAGGTCGTCGAGCGTAGCGTGAAATACAAATTCGGTGAGGTGGAGATGGAGGGATTTCATGCTTATGACGATAAGGTTGAAGGCAAGCGACCCGGGGTGTTGATCATTCATCAATGGACGGGGCTTACCGATTACGAAAAGATGCGGGCGCGGATGCTTGCGGATTTGGGTTTCAATGTCTTTGCGGCGGATGTGTATGGAATCGGAATTCGTCCGCAGCCACCGGAGGCGGGAATGGTTGCTGGAAAATACAAAGGAGATCGTGAGCTTTTCCGCGCGAGAATGCTCGCGGGTTTGGATGTGCTGAAATCGGATGAACACACTGATCCAAATAAGCTCGCGGCGATCGGATATTGTTTTGGCGGAACCGGTCTGCTCGAACTCGCGCGCGCGGGAGCGAAGTTAGATGGTGTGGTTTCGTTTCACGGCGGCTTGTCTTCGGCACCGGAATCAACTGCTAAAAAAGGTGAGATTGCTGCCAAGGTGTTGGTCTTGCATGGTGCGGCGGATCCCTTTGTGCCGGCGGCCGAGGTCAACGCTTTCAAAAAAGAAATGGAAGCAGCGGGTGCTAATATGAAGATGGTTTCCTATAACGGTGCGGTGCATGCGTTCACTCAGAAAATGGCGGGCGATGATTCATCAAAAGGTGCCGCCTACCATGAAAAAGCGGATCAACGTTCGTGGGAAGATATGAAACGGTTCTTTGCTGAAATCTTCCCGAAATCTTAAATCGCGATCTGCATGGATGAACTTTTCAAATGGCCAGATTTTCTCGATGATTTCGCAGAGGCTGCGCTGCGTCAGGGATTCCTTTCCGATGTTTTGTTAGATACGCAGGACGGGCCTATGATGGCTTGGGAAAAGGAAGGCGATGGTTCGTTGGTTTATTCATCCGCTGGAATTCACGGCGATGAACCGGCTGGTCCGCTGGCGTTGTTAGAAATGATGCGCGCGGGGAGTTTTTCGAGCCGGCATCATTGGTTGATTTGTCCGACATTAAATCCGGGTGGACTAGCGTTGGGTAGGCGTGAAAACCGAGAGGGGATCGATTTGAACCGTGATTATTCATTGAAGAGAACGCCCGAAGTTTCCGCGCATTCTGAGTGGCTGGCGCGTGGACGGGTACCGGATGTGTTTGTCTCGTTGCACGAAGATTGGGAATCCAAGGGATTTTATTTTTACGAAATCAATTTATTGGAAGATCAACCGCAGCGCGCGGCGGAGATTCTGGAGGCGGTTGCTGAACATTTCCCTGCTGAGACGGGTCCGGAAATTGACGGGCATGAGCCCCGTGCTGCGGGTTGGATTTACCATGGGGCGGAAGCGGATTTGCCAAACGAGTGGCCAGAGGCGATTTATCTCGCGAAGCAAGGGTGCCCTTTGTCGTTTACGTTCGAGACACCGAGCCAAGCGGATCTGACTAAACGCGTGGCAGCGCATGTTTCTGCCTTTCAAAGACTGCTGCGCCTGATTGGATGAGCGGGCATTCATTTCCTTAATTATGAAAATTCTCATCACTGCAGGCCCTACCCGTGAAGCGATCGATCCCGTTCGTTTCCTTACGAATCGATCCTCGGGAAAAATGGGCTACGCCATCGCTGATGCGGCGGTGCACGCGGGGCATCAGGTGTTGTTGGTTTCTGGGCCGACGGATCTCGATGTCCCAGCTGGCGTGGATTTCATCCCCGTGGAGAGCGCGGCAGAGATGTATGAGGTCGTGGCGAGGTATTTACCGGGAATGGGTGCGGCGTTTTTCGCCGCGGCAGTTGCGGATTTCACGCCTGCGGAAATTTCCTCTCGGAAGATTAAGAAGAGCGGGGAGAAGATGATTTTGGAATTGGTGAAAACGCGGGATATCCTCGCTTCCGCTCGTGAAACCATAAGTTTCAGGGGTTTTTTGGTAGGATTCGCAGCAGAAACGGAAAACCTTGAGGTAAACGCCCGAGCGAAACTTGAAGCCAAAGGCTGTGATCTCATTGTAGCGAATGATGTATCGCGCAGTGATATTGGCTTCGATTCCCATGAAAACGAGGCACTGCTGGTATTCAAAGATCGCACCGAAGTTTTCAAGAAAGCTCCGAAACACGACCTCGCGATCTATCTGATCTCTATGCTGGGTGATTAATGCTGCTGAAATTTCACCTCGGTACTTGCCATGGGCGGATTTCTACGTGTATTTAAAGCCATTATGAAAACCCACATCGGCGCAGCCATCTTCTTATTCGGATCATTAACCGCTTATTCCGCTATCACACTTGATGCGGCAGATAATAAAAATACTATAGCTAATGTAGCGCCTGCATCCAAACTACCCGCATCAAGTCCAGCCGCATTAGCTTACGAAACGTATGATAAGGGTGAACATGCTAAAGCAGTTGAACTCGCTAAGCCACTTGCAGAAAAGGGAGATAAAGACGCAATCTATCTCATGGGATTCGCCCATGAAAATGGTCAAGGGGTCGAGGCCTCCCGCGAAAAAGCGATCGAGTATTATCGTAAGGGGCAGGCAAAAAATCACGCCGACTCTATCTATCGTCTGGCTACGATTTTGTTGACTTCAGGCCAAGCAGATCAGGCGCAAGAAGGCCGAGAGATCCTTGAAAAGCAGGCAGTAACCGATCCAACAGTTGCTGGACGCATTCTTGGTGAAGCTTTTCTTCTTGGACGTTTAACTGCGGAGCCTGCACCAGAAACAGCTGTGAAATGGTGGCTGAAATCCGCGAATGCTGGAGACGTGATGTCCTTGGTCATGCTGGGGCGTTTGTATGACGGTCAATTCGGACAGACCCCGCTCATCAATGCCAAGACGGCTTATGAATATTTCCTCAAAGCGGCTGATAAGGGCGATGCCAGTGCGATGGTTGCAGTTGGTATCCGACTTTTGAAAAGTGATGCTGTTGCCGCAGATGAGAAAAGAGGCACTGAGTGGCTCGTAGAGGCGATCAAAGCTGGGAACCTTGCTGGATGGCTCTCTTTAGGTGATTATCAAGCGAACATTAAAGAAAACCCTAAATCAGCATTGGAATATTACACCAAAGGTGCCGATGCGGGCCATGCGGAATGCATGCTTAAGGCGGCGGCTCTCCATATGGAGGGTAAGGGCACGACCAAGAATCAGGGGCGCGCTATGGAGTGGTTAGAAAAATCAGCTACAGCAGGAAATGCCCAAGCGCACATGTTTTTGTCATCGGCTATCATGGCTGAAGAAAAGCCAGATGTTGGTAAAGCTTATGGGCATCTGCTCACAGCTGCAAACGCAGGGTTACCGCTCGCACAGAATGAACTCGGACTTCTCTATCTGTCTGGAAAAATGGGGGTAGCAGATATTTCCGCAGCTGTCTCTTGGTTTGGACGCGCAGCTCAGGGAGGTTTAGCTGCTTCACAGAACAATCTTGGAGCGTTGCATGAGAGAGGCGCTGGAGTGCCACAGAGTCTTGAAAATGCTGCGAAACTTTACACGCTCGCTGCGCAACAAGGTAACCCAAGTGCAATGCTCGCACTCTCTCGTTTCAACGCAGCTGGTGCGGCAATGCCCATGAACAAACCACTCGGATGGGCGCTTGCAAAATTAGCTTCTGAAGCAGGTGAAAAAAGCGCGGAAAATGTCATTAAGGATATCGAGAAAGGCATGACCAAAGAAGAGCTCACGAAAGGCAAAGAGGAGCTTACCCGCATGCAAGCTGAGATGAAGAAGGGTAAATAGCAGAATGGTTGATAGATGGTGGTTGATTGTTGATTGAGAGATTTTAAATCATCAATCGTCAATCAACCTCAATTTTCTGAGCTAACTGCTTCACTAGATCCTCAACTACTCCCTTAGGGTGTTTGGCTGAAAGCGTGATTCTCAAGCGTGCGGTGTGTTTCGGAACGGTGGGGAAGCGTATCGCGGGTATGAGGTAGCCGTTTTGTTCCAGTTTTTTCGATGCATCCAAGGCGGTTTGGTTTTCTCCGAAAATGATGGGTAGAATCGCGCTTGGGTGGTTTGGCTGAAGGATGGAAATATTCTGAAACAGTTTTTTTCTTAATTCCGCACCTTCCTCTGAGCGAATTAGTTGGATCGCTGAAATTGCTGCATGTGCGAGGGCTGGAGGTGGAGCGGTGGTGTAGATGAAGGGTCTGGAGCGATTGATAATGAGATCGATCCAATCCTTTGATGCCGCAAGGTAACCACCTGATAAACCGACCGCTTTGCTCAGGGTTCCCATTTGAAAATCGATACGATCTTGCAGTCCGAGTTCTTCGGCAAGTCCCATACCGGTAGGTCCGATGATGCCGATAGCGTGAGCTTCGTCTAACAGAAGTTGTGCGCGGTGCGTATAACATAGATCGACGATTTCAAGTAGCGGGCAGCGATCCCCGTCCATGGAGAAAATCGATTCTGTGACAACTAAGATCCGTGCTTCAGAATGCTTGTTGCGGAGTTTTGATAACAATGCTCCGAGATGGGTCAGATCGTTATGTGGAAAAACCCGAAGAGTGGCTTGAGAGTGACGGGCGGCGTCGATCAAGGACGCGTGGGCGAGACGATCGAGAACGACGAAGTCGCCTATTCCAACGATGACTGGGATGGTTGATAGCGCGGTTGCGAAGCCTGAGTTGAATGTCAGTGCGGCCTCGGTGTGTTTGGCTTCGGCGAGAATGTTTTCTAAGTCGGTATGTGCGTTGAACGTTCCGGTGACGAGTCTGGATGCGGCGGAGCCTGTGCCGTAGATATTTATACCTTCGATGAAAGCGGAAGCGATTTCCGGATGAGTGGAGAGCCCGAGATAATCATTTGAAGCGAAGTTCCACATTTCACAGCCATCTCGAACGATGCGAAGATTTTTTGTGGTGTGAGCGATGGGATGAAGCTCGCGCAGTAACTGATCGTCCGCCAATTTTTCTAACTGTTGGCGGGGTTCCATTGGAGTGAAATGAAATGGGAACGAAACTTACTCCGCCGTGGGTTGATCGAGAGCCCAGCGCATGAGTTTCTCTGAATCGCTCCAGATGTTTGCGGTGTTGGATTTCAGAACCACACAAACGACCGCGCGTCCGTTGATTTCGCCAGTAGAAATCAAGCAGCGTCCCGAGGCATTGGTAGTTCCGGTTTTTAGGCCGTTGATAAAACTGACTTTTTTCAGGAGCTTGTTGGTATTTTCAAGTTGGATGGAGCGGCCATCGTTGTATCTGAAGAAGTAGGATTCGGTATTGCTGTAAGAACGGAGCAGAGAGCTTCTGTAGGCCACACGTGCCGCAATCGACATATCGCGCGCGGTGGAGTATTGACCTAGCTCGGTTAGACCGTGGGGGTTTATAAAATGGGAATTTCTCATGCCGAGTTGTTGGCATTTGCGATTCATCAGGACGGCAAAACCTTCGACGCTGCCACCGATATCTCGTGCCAGCGCACGACTCACATCATTCGCGCTTTTCACCATAAGGACTTTTAGTAATTCGCGACGCGTGTATTTCTCACCGGGTTTGAGGTAGAGCTTGGTGGGCTCACAGTTTGCATCATAGGCGGTGATCGTGACGGCTTTATCAAGATTTCCAGCATCCAATACGCACAAGGCGGTGATGATTTTTTGGGTCGATGCGACGGAGCGTTTCTCATCGGCATTTTTTGCGTAGAGGTTGCGGTTGGTAGCCATATCGACCACAAGCACGCTTTCCGCAAAGACGGCTGGCGGCGGAGTGCGCGGGACACTAGCGATCAAGACAGGATCGGCAGGTTGGATGACTTGGCCACGCGGCGCGGGTGGCGGTAATTGCCTGCCACATGAGGTAAGCACCAGGGAAATCGGTGCACTAAGGAAAAGGAAATGTGCGATTTTACGCAGGGATGACATGGCCGGAAGATGCGGGAGGAGTGGTGTTTGGTCAATAGCTATTGGCTTCAGGAAATTTCAAATATCGAAAAGAGTGGGGGGATTAGAAGGAAGAGCTGCA
>CAMCYT010000066.1 GCA_945885485.1 Prosthecobacter debontii | reverse complement strand
GCTGTCTCACGCTTCGCTAGAACACTCGGAACACTCGTCACCTCTGGCGTTCCGATTCTCCAAGCCCTTAATATCACCCGTGACACTGCAGGAAATGTCATCATCGCTAACGCCATTTCCAAAGTCCACGAAGCCGTTAAAGAAGGTGAATCCATCGTCACCCCACTTACAGCCAGTGGAGTATTTCCTAATATGCTCATCTCCATGGTCGATGTCGGTGAAGAAACCGGACAACTACCTGAAATGCTTCTCAAAGTAGCGGATGTTTATGATGACGAAGTCGATAATGCCGTGACCGCTCTCACTTCCATCCTAGAACCCATCATGATCGTGTTCTTGGCCTTGGTCGTCGGTGCTGTCGTATTCGCCCTTTTCCTTCCACTCATCAAAATGATTCAAACGATGGGCGATCAACAATAACCGCTCACATCCATGAAAAAATCATCTCGATTTCAATCACCTCGCGGTTTCACTATCGCTGAACTTCTAATCGTGATGACGATTATTCTCATCTTGGCAGGACTCATCATCGGTAGCTTTCAATTTGTCGAAAACAGAAAAAATAACAATCTAGCCGAAATCCAAATCAACCTCCTTGGAAAAGCCATTGAAGAATACAAACTCGACAATGGCAAATATCCTGGAGATGAAAACGCGGGTGGAGCAGACGGAACCGTTCAATCCAATATATTATTTAAAGCTCTTTATTGGGATAGCGACGAAGATGGACAAGTAGTTCCTAATGATGATGATCAAATCATCTACCTCTCAGAACTTGATCCAGAAAACGATACCCACAAATGGATCGAAGGAACAGGCGGGACCGCAACAATTATCGATCCATGGGGGGCTGAATACCGCTATCGCCGTGGTACTGGAGCATTAAACCCTGACTACGACATCTGGTCTATGGGTCCTGACGGCGAATCCTCTGGAGATGGCAAGAATGATGACGATAAAGACGACATCAGCAATTTCTAGGCTAACTCAGCGCTTCACCGGAAAATGCCACTGCTTTCCACTGTCTAAAAACTCTCTGAACTCGGGATACTTCTCCAAAAGCTCGATATTTTGTTTATAGAAGTTCTCTTGATCATGCGGACCTCTGACTGCCACTTGCAACTGCATGGCCGCGAAGAATAAGAATATAAGCGCGATGATTTTGAAACCGTTATGCGGAGCCACTGTGATTTTATGCTGCCCCATATAGTCCCAAACGGGTTTACCAATCTTTCGTGCGGTAAACCAACTCATCGCCTGACAGAGCACCGCTAGTAACCCCCAGCCGAATCCCACACCAGCAATCCATACACGTGTGGACCTCGATATCGATGATTTGAGCGTCAATCCTGTCCCGTCTTCATTGACCACACGAATCCCTAACAACCACTTTCCTGGTGTCGTCCCAAAACGATGCAGCAACCACGCCTCAATCCCAAACCATGGAATGAAAAGTAAGAATTGTATCCAGCGGCTCTGAACCATCATCCCGACATCCCCGTCCACCACATACGCCAACAACCACCAAACAGCCAAATAGGTCATCAAATCCAGCCATCTCGCCCAAAATCTTCTGGCGAGATATCGGGTTTTTGGTTGAGGTGAATCTTGGTTACTATCCAATGGAAAATGTGACGGTAATGGCGGCGGCTTTATGGTTTTGAGTAATTCAAACTCGCTCTTGAATAATTCGATCTCTTGAAGTTTCACCCAACCTAGCAATCCTTCATGCCAAGCGAAATCATCCGCATCAAGTTGCCGATCAGAAATACGACCACGGATGTCATAGTCATTAAATGGACCGGTCTTCTTGCCGTTTTGAATGAGCCAAATTTCCATATTAAAGATTTCTAAGGGACTTTGCCGCATCACTCTGAGCTGCAAAAAATGCCGGCACCAAAGCCGCCAGCGAACACAATACAAACGCCATGAGACCAATCACAGCCTGTTCGGCGGGATTATTGTGAGCGGGCAAAACAACAAAACCTGTTAGAGAAGCGGAGAATGGATCAAATCCTAAGACCCGCATTCCTTCCTGTATACCACCACGGAAGTGAATAACCAATCGACCCAACCCCACGCCCAGTAGTGCGCCAGAAATCCCTAAAATCATTCCCTGATACAAGAAGACCCGCACAATCTGTCCCGGCGCCGCACCTAGAGCCTTCATAACCCCGATCTCACGACGCTTCTGAATTGTCACCGTGAACATTACCGCCATCATAGAAAAAGCCGAAATCAAAACGATAAATGATAATGCGAAATACATCATTACCCGCTGTTGATTAATCAGAGTGAAAAATGCCTGATATTGATCACCCCATGTTTTGACATACTCACCGGAGCCGAGATGCTGACGCACCATAATCGCAACTTGTTCCGCTTGATATGGATCATCTAACCGCAACGCGATACCTTGCACCTCATCATTCAAACCTGCTAAATCCTGCGCCAAGGGCAAAGGCACAAATAGGTCCGGAGTCACGGCCATTTGCGAGGCTGAATAGATTCCGATCACTTGCACTTCTTTTGGCAGCACCAAACTCTTGATGCCTTTTAATATTTCCCCGTCCATCTCCGCAGCATCCGTCTTCGCCAACGCTTCATAAATATTGATCAGCTTGGTTCTGTTTTCAGCAGATATACGAAAGAGTTTTTTATTCTCCACGAGTTCGCTACTTTCCATCGCCTTCAGTAGCTCGTGAATGATGTTATTCTCAGGTTCACGGATTGGCTCTGATTGAATTCCTCTGAGATGATCATACGCCTCGCTGAATTTTTCAGCTGGAACTTCGAAACTTTCTCCCACCTGCTTCATTTCCTCTTTCAGAACCTTTGTAACCACCGACCAAGACTCTGCATACGCCTCACGGACCACCGGCTTCTCAGTCACGCGATAGGCATCCATCACACCCTCAAAATTACGGGTGGAGTATAGACGCATGGTATCACCCACCCTGAGTTGAAATTGCTCGGCGATAATTGATGAAACCACAGCCCTATCATCCAGTCCGAGATCTGCGCTCGAATCTGGAAAATTCTTCATATCCAACATTTTTTTAACGCCGTCCACCTGCGCTATGTCACTGGTATCAATTCCACGAAACGCCACAGGCTTTTGCCACGATCCGACATCCAAAATGACATTATCCGAAACGAAAGCCGTCGCCGCAGAAACGCCTTTAACTTCTGCAGCCTTTCGCGCGAGCGACTGCCAACCCGAAACCTCAGCGCCCTCCGCATCAGGATCGGCAGGAGGCGCTAACGATGTCATCACCAAAATGTGTGGCGTAAAACCCAGCAAGCGCCCTTTCACATCTCTTTCCAAACCCGCATAGACGGCCATCACCACCACCAGAACCAAAACCCCGAGTAACACGCCAATTAGTGAAATCAGCGTAAACGAAGATAAAACGGCACGGCGCGGATTCAGATACCGCTTAGCCAACATGAAACTGAAAGATCGCTTTTTGATACGCAGACCTAGCCCCATCCGCACGCCAGAATCAACCTCGTTCTTCATCAAAAAGGTTTTCGGTTGAAATGCATAACTCTCAATACTCTCGCGCCAGCATCCATTCGGCGATTTCACGTAACCTCACGCCGCGTTCACCAAAAATTTCCAGCGCATTCAAAGCGTCACGAGTCAAGCGCTCCGCTTCTTTCTTGGATTCTTCCAAACCCCAAACGGAAGGATAGGTCGACTTATTTGCCGCCACATCTTTTCCCGCCGTTTTACCTAGGCTTTTGGTGGTTTGGGTAACATCTAAAATGTCATCAATCACCTGAAATGCCAGACCAAGGGAGTAACCGAAATCGCTCAATGCCGCCAATTGCTTAGCGCTCGCATTCGCTGTCATTCCACCCAGACGTAATGCACTCACTAACAGCGCGCCGGTTTTTGCCTCATGGATCGCTAATAACTGCTCTTTACTAAGCTGTTGACCTTCTCCTTCAAGATCCAAGACTTGCCCACCTATCAGCTTCCGACTACCTCCAGCAACGGCCAATTCGGAAATCATTTCGCCCACCGTATAGCCTTCGCTCGGCTCGGATTTCGCCAACAGTGTAAAAGATTCTGTCAGCAATGCATCTCCGCAAAGCACCGCCATTCCCTCGCCGTATACCTTGTGACAAGTAGGCCGACCCCGACGCAGATCATCATCATCCATGCACGGTAAATCATCATGAACCAACGAATAGGTGTGCATCAGTTCAACCGCACATGCAGCCTTGATAGCCAATGTCTCAGTTCCACCACAAGCCTCAGCCGCCGCAATGCAAAGCACCGGACGCAGACGCTTACCACCGGCGAAAATCGTGTAACGCATCGCTTCATGAATTGCACCAGGAGCCTCACCGGGAAATGGCAGATAATCATCCAATGCCGTATCCACATGGGAAACCACGGTTTTCAAATAGTCTTTAAGATCGCCACTCATAGGAAGAATACTTAGAGGATTTCCGCAATCTGCACCGCGTTAAGCGCCGCACCTTTACGCACCTGATCGCCAACTACCCACAAGTCCAAAGCATTCTCTAACACCAAGTTTTTGCGAATCCGGCCAACCAAGCAATCGTCTTTACCCGTGGTATCTAACGGAACGGGAAAAAGTTTTTGTGAAGGATCATCCATCACTTGGATGCCCGGCTTACCTGCATAAGCTTTTCTCGCAGCTTCCACGTTTGGCTCTTTGGTAAACTTTGCGGTGATTGAAACCGAATGCGAACGATACACCGGCACGCGCACACAAGTACAGGAAACTTTCAATTCCGGATGACCCAAAATTTTCCGCCCTTCGTTGGCCATTTTCATTTCCTCTTTGGTATATCCATTTTCCGTAAATGAATCCACCTGCGGAATCACGTTGAACGCGATTTGACGTGGATAAACCTTAGGAGTGAACGGCTGACCCGTCGCGATCGCTTTCACTTGCTCCTCAAGCTCAATAATCCCCTGCGCGCCCGATCCGGAAACCGCTTGGTAGCTGGATGCGATCACGCTTTCCAAACCAAACTGCTCATGCAACGGCGCCAGTGCCATCAGCGAAATAATCGTCGTGCAGTTCGGATTCGCAATAATCCCTTTCGGACGGTTTTTTGCGGCCTCGGGATTGATCTCAGGAACCACCAAAGGCACACCCTCATCCATGCGAAACGCCGATGAATTATCAATCACCACCGCGCCAGCTGCTGCCGCTGAGGGTGCAAATTCCTTGGAAATATCTCCACCCGCACTGAATAATGCGATGTCGATACCTTGAAATGAATCATGCGTCAGCTCCTTGATCACAATTTCCTTACCCCTAAAGGTCGTTGTCTTTCCAGCTGATCGTGCCGACGCCAACAGCGTAAGCTCGCTCAATTCAAAATTCCTTTGCTCTAGGCAAAGAAGCATTTCCACGCCGACGGCACCCGTCGCCCCGACAATCGCCACATGAGGTAATTTCATTGTTTCTAGTTCAACCGGCCGCGCCGGGATGCAGACGCTAGGCTCAACTTTTCTCCCATGCAATCCCTAAGCTAGCTTCCAAAATAGTTAACCTTGCTTGACAATTCACCTCGAATCGCGTTCAACCATAAGCACTTCGGAAATGGCCAAGACCAAGTACACCCCACAAAAACTTGCACGCTTGGAGTCGAGAGTTCGCTTTATCAAAGGAACCAATCGACTCCTCTACCTTTTCACGGCCATCTCGTTCGGTTTGCTTATTGTAGCATCTGCTTACCCCTACAAGCGCGAGAACGACAAATTACAGGCTAAACTCCGCAGCACTCAAGAGCGGGAACAAGCTGCCGTGGACATCAAAGAACACCGGGAAATCGAACTCCACGCCCTCCGCGAAGATCAATCATATTTGGAAGTTCATGCCAGAGATCGGCTCAATTATTACCGCGAAGGCGAAAAAGTCCTGCGTTTCGAACGTGATCGATAACCCTACAATCTGGCACGCGGTATCTGCGATACCGATTGACCCCAACTCGCCACTCGGATTACAACCCTCACATGTCTCACGTGAAGAAAGCTATTTTCCTCTCTATTCTGCTTCTCTCACAAGTTGCCCAAGCAGAACACGTCATCGTTTGCGGTGGACCTGCCTTGCGCGCTTGGGAAAATTATCGAACCGGTGATGATCAACACGATCGCTGGTGGGCCAACTTCGTTCGCGCATCCACTCTACGCATGGCAGAATTACGTCAGACATACGGAAAAGATGCGCCACTTGTCTGGATGGTCTACAAACCCGGTTACGAAGCAAGAGGCCAAGAAGACGGTAAACCCTACACCACATGGATCGCCGAGCAGGCAGCCAAGCGCAATACTACCTTGATCTGGTTCAATTCTTCTTCCGATTACATTTCGAAAATAAACTCCCGCCCGCGCAAATCCGTCGTCACCTACGATTACTTCGGCCATTCTAACAAATCGACATTCATGTTCGATTACGGCAACGAGATCATGGCCGTGTCCACCGCATGGCTCCATGAAAAGGATCTTTCGAAACTGAATTCTTCCATATTTGCCAAAGACGCCGTCTGCAAATCATGGGGTTGCCACACCGGAGCCTCCATGTCTTCTTTCTGGAAGAAAAAAATCGGCCTTCCACTCATCGGCGCAAAAGGCAAAACCCTCTACACCATGGTCGGCCAAGGCGAAATGCCCTCAGGCGAAGGCGGCTGGACTAGGTAACACCCACTCATCTTCTAACAGTCGATACTCCTTTTTCCATCATGAATCTTAAAAAACTCCAAGAACTCCACTCCCTTCCCTTTTTTGATCTCATTCAAAAATCCAGAGCAGTCCACGAAGCAAACTGGGACAAACCTGAAGTCCAGCTTTGCACACTCCTTTCCATCAAAACCGGCGGCTGCTCCGAGGATTGCTCCTATTGCGCCCAGTCCGCACGCTACAAATCAGGTGTCGAAAGCGAACGTCTCATGTCAAAATGCGATGTATTAGAACGCGCCAAAGTCGCTGCGGAAACCGGCTCCACCCGCTTCTGCATGGGAGCTGCATGGCGCGGTGTCCGGGGTGGAACTCAACGCTTCGAACAAGTACTCGATATTATCCAAGACGTTTCCAAACTCGGAATGGAAGTCTGCGTCACACTCGGCGAACTAGGCCCGGATGAAGCCAAGCAACTCAAACAAGCCGGCGTCACCGCTTACAATCACAACCTCGATACCTCACCCGAGCATTATCCAAACATCGTCACTTCGCACACCTACGAAGACCGACTCCGCACCATCCAAAACGTCCAAGACGCAGGCATGTCGGTATGCTGCGGCGGCATCCTCGGCCTAGGTGAAACGATCACCGACCGACTTCGGATGTTAGAGATCATTTCAAACTTCGATCCGCAACCAGAGTCAGTGCCGATCAACTCTCTCATGCCCATGCCCGGCACACCCCTCGCAGAAAACCCACAAGTCGACACCTTTGACATCGTCCGCATGATCGCCGTCACTCGGATCGCTGTGCCAAAAGCGAAAGTCCGCCTCTCCGCAGGTCGCACTCGCCTTTCCGATGAAGCACAAGCGCTTTGCTTCTTCGCTGGTGCAAACTCCATTTTCTATGGAGACAAACTCCTCACTGCTGAAAACCCCTCAGTGAAAAAAGATCAGGTTCTGCTCGCAAAACTCGGTCTCTCACCCCTCGCGCCCGTCCTTCCGCAGCCCTCTCCTGAGCTTACTTTCGTCTGATCGAAAAAATGATCGAATACAATTCCAAGTATATCGTCATACCCAACCGTAAAGCCAATGGAATTTGTATTTTTAACTCAAATTCCTTGAACTCCACAAAAATATCGAATATTCATTTAATAACTCTTAAACATATTATGAAAAAATTAGCACTCCTCACCATCGCAGCTATTTCCAGTATAACCCTCAGCAACTGCACCGCTCCAACCGGCCCTAACACTCAGCGCGGCGCCCTTGGCGGAGCACTCCTCGGCGCAGCAGCTGGTGGAGTCATCGGACACCAATCCGGTAACGCACTTGAAGGTGCAGCAATTGGTGGCGCACTCGGTGGCGCCGGTGGTGCCGTCTACGGTAACTCCCAAGACCAAAACCAATACTAAAATTTAATGGTTTCAAAACCGTCTCTTTAAACCGCAAGGCCTCAAACCTTGCGGTTTTTTCATTTTGTGAACTACCGAGAAATGCTTTGCCATTCTCAAATATCTGTCTATCTAACCCGTCACAGGGCTTTTGCCCCCCAGTTGCCGCATTCGCGGTAGCGCTTTTTCCGGTCTACTTCGATGAGAGATTGCAAGAGGCTCACTCCATCTCATCGATCCCTGTCAGCAGCCAATATCCGCATCCGCTGGCTTTTAGAAAAAAAGAAATGACCACTACATTTGAAGCGATGGCTCTTGCCGCGCCCTTGAAACAAGTTCTAACCGAACTCAACTACACCACTCCTTCCCCCGTCCAAGCCCAAGCGATTCCGCTGCTCTTGGAAGGTCGCGACATACTCGGTTGCGCTCAGACAGGAACTGGAAAAACCGCCTCGTTCGCATTACCTATCCTAAATGCCCTCCACAGCGATCCCCGCCCTATTCGCACGAAACAATGCCGCGTCCTCGTGCTTGCACCAACCCGCGAACTCGCCGGCCAAGTCGCTAAAAGTTTCTCCACCTACGGAGAAAAAGTCCGCTTCCGCCTCACCACCATCTGGGGTGGCGTCGGCCAACGACCACAAGTCAACGCCATGCGCGCTGGTGTCGATGTCCTCGTCGCAACTCCCGGGCGTTTGCTCGATCTGATCGATCAAGGCTGCATCGATCTCTCCGCTGTCGATTTCTTCGTCCTCGATGAAGTCGATCGCATGCTCGACATGGGTTTTCTCCGCGACGTGAACCGTATCATTGATCTTCTTCCGAAGAAAAAACAATCGCTGTTTTTCTCCGCCACTCTGGCACCGAACATCGTTACCCTTGCTCAAAAAATTCTTAAAAACCCCGCTCACGTGACCATCACCCCAGAGGTCACCACAGCCGAGCGTATCCAGCAAAAACTCTGCTTCGTCGATCGCGGCAACAAAATGTATCTTTTGCAACAGCTCTTAGAAAAACAGAGCCAAGCCAGCGAAGCCAAACTCACCATCGTGTTCGGACGCACCAAACACGGCTCCAATAAACTCGCCATCGCCCTCACCGCCGCTGGCTATGAAGCCGAAGCCATCCACGGCAATAAATCCCAAGCCCAACGGGAAAAAGCCCTCGCGAAATTCAAGCAAGGTCTCGTACCCGTCCTAGTCGCCACCGACGTCGCGGCACGCGGAGTCGATGTGAAAGACATCGGCCTAGTCGTGAACTACGATCTCCCAAACGAGCCAGAAGCCTACGTCCATCGGATCGGACGCACCGGACGCGCTGGCGCCGATGGCCTCGCCGTCTCCTTCTGTGCTGAGGACGAAATCGATTTCCTCCGCGATATCGAGAAACTCATCAAAAATCAGATCCCTCGCGATACCTCCCATCAGTGGCACAGCGAAAACCTCCAAGAAAAACACCGCACCGGCTTCAAACCCCCGAAAGTCAAACAAGGCGGCGGTGGCGGCGGCGGACGTGGCGGCCAATCCTCCTCCCAAGGAACACCAAGCCGCACCAGCGGAGCAGCACGCCGCCGCACGCGGCGGTAGGTAGAAGTTATTCGTTATAAGTTAATAGTTAGAAGATATAAGGAAAAGCGCGTCTATGCTCCCTAATAACAAATAACTCATAACTTTTAACTGAACCCAGAAAAGTGCTTGCATTTTTCTGGGTTCACTCATAAGAACCGCACCCCTTCAGCCACCTCACAACAACGAAGACCCAAGGGAAACCAAGTGGCAGGTCTTCAAAATCGCTCGCTCTGATTTAAGACGGGACAAAAATTACATATATCATGATTAACGAACTCATCACTGAAATGGTGGACGCTGGCGTTCACTACGGTCACCAAACGAAAAAGTGGAATCCACGCATGAAGCCCTTCCTTATGAAGGACAAAGGCGGAATTTACATCATCAACCTCGAGAAAACTGTCCAACAGCTCGATAAAGCATCCGACTTCCTTGCCGACCTCGTCAGCAAAAACAAACAGATCCTCTTCGTCGGCTGCAAACGCCAAGCACAAGACGCCATCCGCGAAGCTGCAGAAGCCACCGGACAACATTACGTCAACCACCGTTGGCTCGGCGGTATGCTCACTAACGCCACAACCGTTCGCAAATCCGTTGAGCGCCTTCGTTACCTCGAAAACATCGAAAAACAACCGGAGTTCAAATCCATGTCCAAAAAGGAACTTGCCGCCCTCGGCCGCGAGCGCGAAAAACTCCTCCGCAACCTTCGCGGCGTTCGCAACCTTGAGAAAAAACCTGACGCCATCGTCATCGTTGACTCCGCTCGCGAGACCATCGCCGTCGCCGAAGCTCGTCGCCTCAGCATCCCTATCATCGCCATCGTCGATACCAACGCCGATCCTGCCAAAGTCGATTTCCCGATTCCAGGCAACGACGACGCCATCCGCTCGATCCGTATCATCCTCCAAAACTTGGTCGATGGCATGCTCGCCGCGAAAAAGAACTAATCATCTCGAAGAGCCTGAGTTTTTAACAACGGCTCTTCCCTCAAAACTTAACACTGCCAACTAGCAAACTTATTTCATGATCACCGCATCAATCGTTAAAGAACTCCGCGATAAAACCAACGCCGGCATGATGGACTGCAAAAAAGTCCTCACCGAGACCAATGGTGATATCGAGGCTTCCATCAAACTCCTTCGCGAGCGTGGCATCGCCAAAGCCGGTGCCAAAGCCGACCGCGAAGCCAACGAAGGCATCATCACTGCACGCGTCAGCGCTGCTGCGTCCACCGGCATCCTGCTCGAAGTAAACTGCGAAACTGACTTCGTTTCCAAAAACGAAAACTTCCAGACTTTCGTCGCCGCCATCGCTGACAAACTTGCAGACTCCAACGCTGCAGACCACGCAACCGCCCTCACCGTTCCTCTCGGTGATAGCACGCTCGAAGACTTCGTGAAATTCAAAGTCGTAGAACTCGGCGAAAACCTCCAGTTCCGTAAGTATGTCCGTTTCGACGCCGCTCCTGGTGGCGTGATTGCTTCCTACATCCACCTCGGCGGCAAAGTCGGAGTATTGCTCGAAGTCGGCACCAGCAGCTCCGCAGTTGCCTCCCAACCTGCCTTCCAAGAACTCATCAAGGACCTCACCCTTCACATCGCTGCCTGCGCACCCAAAGGCCTTTCCCGTAACGACATCCCTGAGGCTATCGTCAACGCCGAGAAAGATATCTTCCGCGTGCGTCTCATCGAACAAGGCAAACCCGAGAATATCATCGAAAATATCCTCAAAGGTCAAATCGCCAAGTTCTTCGCAGAATCCTGCTTCCTTGAGCAAGGCTTCGTCAAAGACCCCGAAGTCACCATCACCCAACTCCTCGAACAAAAAGGCAAAGAACTCGGCGACACCCTCAGTGTCACCCGCTTCGTCCGCTTTGGACTCGGTGAATAAATATTAGGCGGTGTTTCCTGCTTGACTCAATCGATCAACCAGCTCATACACCGCGCCCCAACAACGATTTTAAAGATACAACCAACGAAAAACATCAGCACATGCGTGGAGTGAACGTCAAAAAAGGAGAGCCCGTAGATCGCGCCCTCAAACGCCTCAAAACCAAACTCGATTCCGAGGGAATCCTTGAGGAAATGCGCCGTCGTCGCGCTTTCGAAACCCCAACTGAACGCAAACAGCGTAAACTTCGTACCGCTTCTAAGCGTAACAAAGTCAGATGGCGTTTCTCAACCGGCGCAGCACCCGCCGAAATTGAAACCGTCGACCTCACAAACGGTTAATCCCCTCTACTGACCCAAAAAGTCAGACAGATCAAATCAAAGCGAGCACCCCACCAAGTGCTCGCTTTTTTTAGTTAAAACGGCCGGAGCGCCGACGCCCCCGTCGGCCTTGATCTCTCAATATCAACCCTTCCACTAATAACTGCTCATCCTCATACCGACGGGGACGTCGGCGCTCCCAATGTAGTCAAATCCCAACCCAAGCCTTGAGGTTTAAGATTTAAAATTTAAAGTTTCCCCATGCCTCAGCGGATCTACCTCGGTTACTCAGCACCTTTTCTCGGTAGCCTCACCACTTATCTTCTTCAAGATCCGCAA